>JAAYLO010000095.1 GCA_012521855.1 Halanaerobiaceae bacterium | reverse complement strand
ATGGATCATATTAATGTACTGGTGTGGACTATAAAAGATGAAAATACGGTAATTGCAGTAAATGAGACCCTGGCCAATTTCTTTCAGAGGAATAAAGTTTATTTTTACATGAAAAGCAGTAATGATAATTTTACTCAGGAAGAAAGAGAACTGCTTTTTGAAGATAATCAAAAGGTCTTTTCAACAAAAAATAAAGTAACAATAAAAAAGAAGATCAGTGATCCTTCCGGTAAAGCAAAAATTTTATCAATCACAAAAGTACCTAAACTGGACGAAGATGGTTCAATTAAGTGTGTAGTATGTACTGCCATTGATATTACCAAACAAGAGAGCCTGAAAAAAGCCCTTGATATAACGATTGACAACCTCAATGCCAGTGAAAACTTCCTTACTCTCAATTTCCAGAAGGCCAGCAGCGGTATTCTCCTGTCTGATAAAAACGGCAAGATAATATTGTTTAATGAGACTCTCTGTAAAATGCTCGGCTATAATATGCATGACCTTATGAATATAAATATATATGATATCATGCACCCGGAAGACATTCTAAAAAACAGGTATTTATTGAATGTTCTGGCTGAAAAGAGGGTGGAAGATATCAACATGGAGGCAAGGCTCCTTGTAAGATCAGGTACATATATCTGGGTGAATTTTTACAGCAGGCTGAGTGTGAATGGGACAGGCTATGATGATTATATTTTATCATATATTGAGAATATCAGTGACAGGAAAAGTGCTGAAAATATGATCCGCGAACAGAGAGAAGAGATCAAGAGCAACAGGGCAGAACTGGAATTTAATAAACTGAAGAACAAGTTTTTTGCCAACCTCTCTCATGAATTCAAGACACCCTTGAATCTTATTTTTTCTTCCCTTCATCTGATAGAGATGCATATCAACAAAATGGCAGCCTATAGTGATGATAAGAAAATCCGTTCATATACAGGGATTATCAAGCAAAACAGCTACCGCTTATTGAGACTGGTCCATAATCTGATTGACCTGACCAAAATGAGTATAGATGATTATCACCTGAACCTGAAAAAATGTGATTTGATAGCCCTGATAAAACAGATCGTTTCTTCAGTAGAATCATATATGAAAGAAAGCGGGAGAAAATTTGTTTTTAACTGCAAGATCAAGGATAAGGAGCTTACCTGTGACCCGCTGGCAATAGAGAGGATACTCCTCAATCTTCTCTCAAATGCCATAAAGTTTACCAAAAAGGGAGACAGGATCATTTTGAGTATAACTGAAAAGAATGGATTTGTAATCATATCTGTAAAAGATACCGGTATAGGGATAAAGCATGATAAACTGGATATGATCTTTGAACAGTTCCGCCAGGTTGATGAGACCTTCAAGAGGGGTAGTGAAGGCAGCGGAATAGGTTTGTCTATAACTAAATATCTTGTAGAACTCCATGGAGGCAGTATTAATGTAAAGAGTGAATACGGGAAGGGTAGTGAATTTATAGTGGAAATTCCCATCTGTAATGACAGCTATTATTATAATGCTCATGAAAACGGGAATGTTGTGGAATTGACAAATAAAGTTGATATTGAGTTTTCAGATATATATAATCTATAACACTTTTTAAGGAATTGTATCTTTTTTGCAAGAACAGGCAAAATATAAATAAATGATTTCATAATAACTAAATGGGATTGGTCAGATGTCGATAATTAATTATTTTAAACTGGTAAAAAGCCTTGATATGGAAATCGGACTGGAGCCGGAACTGGAGAAACAACAGCTCTATCTTGCTGATGATCTGGGGGTCATATATTCCAGGGAAAAAACTACTTTCAGGGTCTGGGCTCCCACAGCAGAAGAACTTACTGTTTTTCTCTATGAAAGGGAAGATACAGACAGGATACTGCACAGACAGGATCTTGTCAGGGATATTAATGGTACCTGGTATACAGAGATTAAGGGGGATTTAAAGGGAATATATCATATCTATCAAATCAAGGTGAACGGGCAGACCAATATGGTCGTTGACCCTTATACCAGAGCCCTGGGTACAAATAGTAAACTGGGGCTCATTGTTGATCTGGAGGCGACAAATCCCCCCGGCTGGGATCAGGACAAAAGGATCCGCCTGGCAAGCCCGCAGGATGCCATTATCTATGAAGTACATGTCCGGGATTTTTCTTCGGCAGAGGATTCAGGTATGTATTATAAAAATAAATACCTGGCCTTTACGGAGACCGGTACAGTAAATAGAGATGGTTTAAAGACAGGTCTTGACCACCTGAAGGACCTGGGAATCACTCATGTTCATCTGCTGCCTGTCTTTGATTTTGCTACAGTTGATGACCTGAGTAAAAATGATTATAACTGGGGTTATGACCCTTATTATTATTATGTTCCGGAAGGCTCCTATTCAACAAACCCTGCTGATGATACAAGGATAAGGGAATTCAAGTTAATGGTAAAAGCACTTCATGATAACGGCCTCGGGATTATCATGGATGTTGTCTATAATCATACCTATCATACAGAGGATTCTCCTTTTAATAAAATATATCCAGGTTATTATTACCGTAAAGACCACCACGGTAATTATTCCAATGGTTCCGGAACCGGAAATGAGATTGCTTCCGAGAAACCGATGATCAGGAAATTCATTGTTGATTCAGTCAAGTACTGGGCAGAGGAATATCATATTGACGGGTTCAGGTTTGATTTGATGGCACTTCATGACAGGACAACCATGGCCCAGGTGGAAAAGACCCTGCACAGCATCGACCCATCAATAATCATCTATGGGGAGCCCTGGACAGGCGGGTGGTCACCGCTGCGGGAAGAAGAGCGCCTTGTAAAGGGAAACCAGAGGGGAATGAAGATTGCAGTTTTTAATGATAATTTCAGGAATGCGATAAAAGGGGATAATGACGGAAAAGGGACTGGCTTTGTCTCCGGGGCGGAATTTCAGGCGGATAGTATAAAAAGGGGAGTAACAGGCTCCATTTTCTACAATCATCATATCAGGGATTTTGCGGAAGAACCCTCTGAAACTGTGAACTATGTTTCATCTCATGACAACCTCAGTCTCTGGGATAAATTGCAGAGATCAAATTATTATGACAGTGAAGAAATAAGAAAAGATATGGATAAACTCGCCCAGGGGATTATCCTGACTTCACAGGGTATACCATTTATTCAGGGAGGTGAAGAGTTTTTAAGGACAAAATACGGGGATAATAATAGTTATAAATCCGGGGATCATGTTAATCAGCTGAAATGGAGCAGAAAGAGTATTTATCTTGATGTTTTCAATTATTACAGGGGCCTGATTACCCTCAGAAAAGAACATCCAGCCTTCAGGCTGAAGGATGCAGACTCCGTGAGAAAATACCTCATGTTTCTGGACAGCCCTTATAATACTGTGGCTTTTACCCTGGGTGATTTTGCCGGAGGTGATCCCTGGAAGAGGATTGTGGTTTTTTATAATCCCTTAAGGGAAACAGCATATTTCAGGCTTCCATATAGAGGAAAATGGAATGTCATCGTTGACGGCCGGAAGGCAGGTGTTGATGTTTTATATTCTATTGAAGATGAATATATTGGAGTTTCACCTATCAGCATGATGGTACTGTATCATAAGTAGCATTTTGCCCCTCCTTTTATTTAACAGATATCCTTTTTCAGCATAAAATGATATATAAGGAGGGAAAATAATGACTTTATTCCAGTATATTATCAGGATTTTGATGGGAAATTCTGATACTGTTTTTGCCGCCCTGGTTATGGGCGTTTTTGGATATATAGGCTGGCTTTTATGGAAACTGAATGAGCGATTTAACCGTTTCCTTAAAGAGTGGTATAAACATGAGGAAGGACTGGCAGATTTGAGAGGAAAACTCAACAGGATCGATGAGGGAGTCTATAAAGAGCTGATTAAGCGGCTGGAGGATAATTTAAAAGAAATGGATAAACTCCTGCTGGCAGTAAATGATAATAATGAGGAGATAGAAAGGATGCATCATAATATTATCACTGAGATGAAGGAGTCGACCAATGAAATCAAAGATATAATAATGATTTTATTGAATAACCGGGCCAGGAGTGTGAGAAAAGAGAAAAAGGAGCAGGCACTTTCTGAAAAAGAAGATAAAAATGAGTAATTGACATCAGGGGGTTCATGATGAGCAAAAAGAAGAAAAAGACAGATGATTTCACCCTTCTTATGTTGAAACTGGAAACAGCAAGAGAGTTGGGACTGGTGGAGAAAATCAAGAAAGTCGGCTGGGCAGGGTTAACTGCAGAGGAAACCGGCAAAATTGGCGGGATAATCACCAGGAAATTAAAGGAAGCAGGGAAGAAGAAGCTTGAATATCCGTAGTTTATGAATTATAATATAGATGTATGTATAATATTGGGGGAAAGCTGATGTTCAAATATAAAAATATTGCAATTCTGGGAGGAACCTTTGACCCGGTTCACTATGGACACCTACTGATTGCAGAACAGGCCTATAACAATTTTCCTTTAGAGCAGATATTTTTTATGCCTGCAGGAGAGCCTCCCCACAAACAGAGTAGAAACTTAAGTTCTTCTGAACACAGGCTGCGCATGCTGGAACTGGCTGTCAGGGGAAATGAGCATTTTTCTGTTTCAAGATATGAAATAGAGAAAAAAGGCCTTTCATATACTGTAGATACACTGCGTTATCTGTCCGGCCTGGGACTGGCAGAAAAGATATATTTTATCATCGGGGCAGATTCACTACTGGATATTTTCAGCTGGAGAGAGCCCGATTTTCTTTTAAAGAACGGACATTTAATTGTTGCCAGGAGGCCGGAATTTGACATTAATTATATTTATCGTGATGAGAAATATAAGCCATATCTGGATAACATTCATCTAATGGATACAATTATGGTTGATTTTTCTTCCAGTAAAATAAGACAGCTGGTAAAAGAGGGTAAATCCATCAGGTACCAGACCCCTGATGCTGTCATTGATTATATTGAAGAAAATCAGCTCTACCGGGGATGATATGTCTTGTGTGAAGAAGAGCTTAAAAAGCTGCTGAAAGAACGTTTATCAGAAAAAAGGTATATTCATACAATTGCTGTCGCAGATACTGCTGAGAAACTGGCCGGCAGGCTGTTTGAATCACCTTCATTTGCTGCAGGCCGTGAGCAGGATTCCTTCATGGAAAAAGTACGCCTCGCTGCACTGCTTCATGATTATGCCAAAGAATTGAGTTATGATAAATTGATGGAATATGTTTCTCTGGCTCAAACAGAATGGGAGATAGATGCTGATGAGCTGCAGATAGCTGAGATATTGCATGCACCTGTGTCAGCCTATCTTGCAAGGACCGAGCTTGGAATAGAAGACCAGGAGATACTTGAGGCTGTACGCTTTCATGCCATCGGTAAGATTGGAATGGGTATTGTTGCAGAGCTTATTTTTGCAGCGGATTTTATAGAACCCAACAGGAATTTCAGTGCAGCCCGTAAAGTCAGGGAGGAAATAAGTAAAAATGGTTTGGAAAGCGGGATTATAATGATCTGTGATTTAACTATAAAATACCATGTAGATAATAGAAGATTACTGCATCCAAATGCTGTTTTATTAAGAAATGCCTATTTGAGGAGGCAGGCATAGATGAAGAAAAGGAAAAAATCCAGGAAAAAATTTATTATCATTGGACTTATAGCTTTATTAATTATTTTACTTGTACTGTTTTTCTTTTTTAATAATAATTTTCTTGCTTTAAGGAATAATCCCTTTGGCAGTACAAAGCTTAATGTCCTGGTCCTTGGTTATGATTCTGCCATTAACGGCCCGCCCAGGGCTGATACCATTATGCTTTTAAGTATTGATCTGGAAAGCAGGGAAATAGGACTCTTATCAATACCGAGAGATACCAGGGTAAATATTCCCGGGTATGGGATGAACAGGATAAATGCTTCACACGCTTTCGGGGGCATCGAATTATCGGTCCAGACAATTGAGGAGTTCCTGGGTATCCCGATAGATTATTATATTGAAACAGATTTTCAGGGTTTTTCCAGGATTATTGATGTTATCGGCGGGGTAGAGATAGATATAAAACAGCCCTTGAGGTATGTGGACAAAGCAGGAGGGGTAAATATAAATCTTCCTGCAGGGAAGCGTTTGCTCAATGGAAAGGAAGCCCTGGATTTTGTGAGATACCGTGAATCCATAAAGGGAGATATCGGAAGAGTTGAGAGACAGCAGCAATTTATCAAGGCATTAATAGACAGGCTTTTGAGTCCGGATATTATTATAAAGCTCCCTTCAATTTACAGTGAAACCAGAAAAGCTGTTAATACCAATATTCCAATCCAGGATATCTCTCCTTTCATGCGGGTAATAAGGGATTTGAATATAAGTGCCATTGAGACAGTTATATTACCGGGAGAGCCCAAATATATAAATGGTGCCAGTTACTGGGTTGCAGATGAAGAGGAAACAGAAATACTGGTAAATAAACTGATACGGAGCAAAGAATATATCAGGAACGGCCAGTGTAATTTAAGGATACTGAACGGGAATGGAGTCCAGGGACAGGCTTCAGAACTTGCTTCTGAGCTGAAAAAATATGGATTTAATATTGTATCATTAGCCAATGCAGCAACTTATGATTATGAGAATACGGAGATACTGTATTACGATTCTGCTGACAGGGATATTGCCCTGAGTATCAGGGAGCTGATTGGCGGCAAGGTACAGTATGTAGAACTGGAAGAAGAAGAGATTCTGGATAAAAAAGAAGATATACAGATCATCATTGGTCATGATTTTATAAAAAGATAAATAAAGGAGAGGGTTATAATTAATGGATGACAGGAAGATAAAGGAGATGGCCGTAATAGCAGCAGAGGCAGCAGCCGACAAGAAAGCAACTGATATTGAGGTACTGGATGTACGGGCTTTGACAACTATAGCAGATTATTTTGTAATCTGTACCGGTAATTCCGAGACACAGGTCAAGGCAATTACAAGAGAGATTGAAGAAAAGCTGGCAGAGAAAGGCATAGTGCCGCAGAAAATAGCAGGAAAGCAGGAAGCCCGCTGGGTCCTTCTGGATTATGGAACTGTCATTGTTCATGTTTTCTATAAAGATGAGCGTGATTATTATGAACTGGACCGTCTCTGGGCAGATGCAGAAAAGCTTTTGAGTAATTCTTGACAAATTATTATTTTGCTAATATAATTTATATAAATATTTTATAATCCAGAAACGATGAAGGAAAATAGTAGGTATATTTTCTATCTTGAAGAGAGCTGGTGGCCGGTGCGAACCAGTGTTAGGATATATCGAACTCATTCCGGAGTTTAATCAGTGAAAAGAGAGTAGCTGGTTACGTACGGCCTGCGTTAATGGCTGTCATATAATGAGTGGGAACATGATCTGTTTCAGGCAGATCCTGTTCAATCAGGGTGGTACCGCGGGTTAACCTCGTCCCTATTTTATAGGAACGGGGTTTTTTTATAGAGGAGATTATCTGAAATAGCTAAGGGAGGTCGTAAGATGAAAGAATATTATGATTACAAAACAGTAGAAAAGAAATGGCAGCAAAAGTGGGAGGATGAAGGTTTTTTTAAGACAGGAGAAGATGCAGATAAAGAAAATTATTATGTTCTGGAAATGTTTCCTTATCCGTCAGGAAATCTCCATATGGGGCATGTGAGGGTTTATTCTATTGGTGATGTCATTGCCCGTTATAAAAAGATGAAAGGATATAATGTCCTGCATCCAATGGGTTGGGATGCCTTTGGCCTTCCTGCTGAAAATGCAGCCATAAAACATGGTAATGTACATCCAGCAGACTGGACCTGGGCCAATATTGCCAATATGAAAGAACAGATGAAGAGACTGGGTTACAGTTATGACTGGGAAAGAGAAGTTGCCACTGCAACTCCTGATTACTATAAATGGACACAGTGGTTCTTTGTGCAGATGTATAAAAGGGGTCTGGCCTATAAAAAGAAATCAGCCGTGAACTGGTGTCCGGATTGTAATACAGTTCTTGCCAATGAACAGGTAATTAATAATAGGTGTGAGCGTTGTGACAGCGAGGTGGAACAGAAGGAACTGGAACAGTGGTTTTTTAAGATCACTGATTATGCTGAACAATTACTGGAAGACCAGAAATTGCTGAAAAACTGGCCGGAAAAGGTCAAGATAATGCAGAGAAACTGGATCGGGCGCAGCGAAGGTATGATCATAAAATTCCCGGTAAAGGGATATGATCAGGAACTGGAGGTCTTTACCACCAGACCTGATACCGTATTCGGTGCTACTTATATGGTTCTGGCACCGGAACACCCACTGGTAGCCAGATTGATAAAGGGTACTGAAAAAGAAGAAGAAGTCCAAAGATTTATAAATAAAGTAAAGAAACAGAAAGAGATGGAGAGGACCTCGCCCGAATCTGAGAAAGAGGGGATGTTCACAGGTGCTTATGCCATAAATCCCATGACTGGAAAAGAGATACCCATTATGATTGCAAATTATGTTTTAATGGGTTATGGTACCGGGGCCATAATGGCTGTTCCTGCACATGACCAGCGGGATATGGATTTTGCCCTGAAATACAATATTCCCATTGAGGTAGTTATCCAGCCTTATGACCGGGAGGAGATATTGACGGCAGAAGACCTGGCAGGAGAGGCCTATACCGGTGACGGATATCTGGTCAACTCTGGTGAGTATAACGGCCTTTCTGTAAAGGAAGCCTTTGAAAAAATGGCTGTAGATATGGAGAAAAAGGGTACCGGGTATAGAAAGGTGAATTACCGCCTGAGGGACTGGCTGATATCCAGGCAGAGATATTGGGGGACACCAATCCCAATTGTATATTGTGATAAATGCGGGATTGTCCCCGTTCCTGAAGAAGAACTCCCTGTGGAGCTGCCGCATGATGTTGAATTCAAGGCTAGCGGTGAATCACCTCTGAAGTATGCAGAAGACTTCATCAATACCCGCTGTCCGGAATGCGGCGGGCCAGGCAGGAGAGAGGTAGATACCATGGATACCTTTGTGGATTCATCCTGGTATTTCCTGCGCTATATAGATCCGAAAAACACAGAAGAACCTGTTTCCAGGGAAAAGGCTGCAAAATGGTTCCCCGTTGATCAGTATATAGGCGGGGTTGAACATGCGATCCTGCATCTACTGTATGCCCGTTTCTTTACAAAGGTAATTTCGGACCTGGGCTTTACAGATGATGTGGAGCCCTTTACCAACTGGTTAGCCCAGGGTATGGTCCTGAAGGATGGGGCCAAGATGTCCAAATCAAAGGGTAATGTTGTTGACCCCGGT
The DNA here is from genome assembly GCA_012521855.1 of Halanaerobiaceae bacterium. GTDB lineage: Bacteria > Bacillota > Halanaerobiia > Halanaerobiales > DTU029 > JAAYLO01. The sequence goes on along the minus strand of JAAYLO010000095.1, from coordinate 7,897 downwards.
GAGATACTGGATAAATACGGAGCAGACACTACCAGGTTATTCATCCTGTTTGCTGCCCCGCCGGAAAAGGATCTGGAGTGGAGCGACGCAGGGGTTGAAGGCTCTGAGAGATTCCTGAACCGGGTCTGGCGTTTAGTATCTGAGAACATCAAAGAATTGAAGGAAGCAGGAAGAGAAACTGTCCTCAATACTTCTCTTTTCACTTCTGAAGATAAAGAACTCTACCGGCAAGCGAATATAGCCGTAAAAAGGGTTTCTGAGGATATTGATGAAAGGCTGAATTTCAATACAGCTATCAGTGCGATTATGGAATTGACCAATGCCTGTTATCATTATCTAAAGGATGTTAAGGAGAGGAATTATGCACTGTTGAAACATGTTATTGATAATCTGCTGCTAATTCTGTCTTCATTTGCTCCACACATGACAGCAGAGCTCTGGGAGGAATTGGGTAATAGCGGAAATGTATATGAGCAGTCCTGGCCCGGCTATGATGAAAAAGCCCTGAAGAAAGATGAGATCACAATTGTTGTTCAGATTAATGGTAAAGTCAGGGATAAGGTAGATGTTGATGCTGATATTTCTGAGGATGAGTTGAAAGAGATAGTATTTGCACAGGAAAAAGTGAAGGATTATACAGAAGGAAAAGAAATCGTCAAGACTATTGTAATACCCAAAAAGCTGGTAAATATAGTGGTCAGATAGAAAAGGTACAGATGACAAAAATGGAGGAAGAAAGGCGGCTTCTGGAAAAGGAGCCGCTTTTTCAGTCTCTGAGCAGCCATGATGCAGTGGGGGGGTATGTCTGGTGTACCAGTAATATTGTCTCTGTGTTTCTTTATGATAGGTGTTTTTCTATATATTAATATTCATGAAGCCGGGCACTTTATATCTGGTAAAATTTTTGGTTTTTAATTACTTTCATATTGTCTTGCTTTCCTGTTCTGGTTTTTTAACGCATTTTTCTGGTCTGGACTATTATTGGGAATAACTAATATGATACCATTTACTACCGGAAATTATTTTAAAGATGGGAAAATCGTTCTGAGTATTCTGCGCACTGGATAGAGGAGATGAAAGAGAAGCCGAGGAAGAACTGATAAAGAATCTTAAGAAGAGAATAGAGAGCAGTTAATGAAGAAACCCTCAGTTTTTGTCACTGAGGGAAAAATCACATCCAGGATTACTGTTCAGATGAGCCTATAATTTTTTTGATAACAGGCTGGTATTTTTGCTTTTGGCCCAGTTTCTTGTCAATATAGCTGACCACCAGGAAGGATAAGAGGAGAAATACAATACTGCCGATGATACCGGCAGTTTCCCCCGGTGTAGTATCATATATAAATCCGGACAGATAAATACCGGCAAAATAACCTGCTATCAGGAAGATGACAGGCACAAGATAGATCAATAGTGAAGCCGTTACTAAAGACTTTTCTCCCATCTCTATCTTTACCAGCTGCCCTTTCTCTGCCCCCACAGGATTGCTGACCAGAACTTCTATCTCATCTGTTTCATGTTCCATAGAAGCCATTGGACATTTCTGAGCACACCTGCTGCAGAGGGAATGACGGGTAATCTTTACCAGAGCTTCATCACCCCTGTTTTCCAGCACCAGACCCTGTTCTTCCATCTTTGATACCTCCTGAGATTTATTATACTATGCTCTCCCTTATTTAGCAAAGCATTTATTTTTCCCGTTTTTTACTGAAATATTACCATTTTTTTTTGAGGAAAGGAGAAAAGAAGAATTTCAGCCTGAATGATTTGTAAAATAACCGGTTTTGGTATATAATCTTTAATTGGAGTTTATGATAATTAGGAGGAGTTGAGCATGAAGGAAAAACTGATGAAAGTACTTGAAAATTATAAAAATAAGGCTCTGGAAAGGAAAGAGAAATATAATCTGCCTCCCAGGCCTTTAGATGAAGAAGAGGTAAGTGTTTTTATACAGTCCTTAAGCCTTGAAGGCCTGGACAGGGAGGAATTCTATATTTTTGAAAGGGAGACAATAGACAGGCTTCTGTTGAGACTGCTGGCCAATGAGGTAAAGAGAGGGACTTTCCCTGCTTCATATATCAAGGCTGAAGGCCTGGCCGATGTGGTCAGGGGCAAAATATCTTCAGCTTATCTGACAGCAGAAGGAGCCCTGGAACTCCTGAAAGAGATGAGGGGCGGGGCTGCTGCTGTAGAACTGGTTAAACTCCTGGAAGAGGGATATTTTACTGCTGAGATAATTGAGATTTTGAAAGATACTGTCCTGGTAAACAGGGAAGAGTTTGACAGGCTTGCTGCTCTGGATGAAAGGATAGAAGGTATAAAAGTGCTCATGAAGAGCTGGGCAGAAAGGGAGTTTGCAGGAGACTGGAAACTGCCTGATAAATACCGGGGAATCTCCATAAAGGTGGGAGATAATATTACAACAGGCCATCTAAGCCCGTCTAAATATGCCAATACCAGGACTGACCAGCCTCTCCATGCTTTGTCCATCATGGACGGCCGGGATGATGAAGCAGATTTTCTGGATAGACTAAAGAAGCTGAAAGAGAAAAGTGATAATGTAATTCTGGTTGCCGGTGAGTCCTTTGGAGAGGGTTCATCAAGGAAATCTGCCACCTATACTGTCCTGCAGGTACTTGGCAAACCTGTAGAAGGGGAGCCGGAGAAAAAACAGGGCGGAGTGGTTCTGGCAAAGAGTATAGCACCTATCTTTAAAAACTCATTGATTGCTTCAGGCATATTGCCTTTAATCTGTAATACTGCTGGTATAAATGAAGGAGATCAGCTTGAAGTTGATATCAGGAATAAAAAAGTGATGGTTAATGGTGGCCTGGAATTGGAGATAGAATTACCCCTGGACTTTCAATTGAAGAAGATTGCCGCGGGCAATATAATCTATTTTGATGCCGCCAATGAGTTACAGAAGTGGGCTAAAGAGTATTGTGATAAAAATAGGATTGCTTATACTTCTGATGATGATAAAACTGCATCAGAAGATACTAAAGGAGCTGCCAGGAGGCGGGTGCCGCAGACCCTTGCCCAGAAAATCTTTGCCCTGAACAGGCTTGATGGTAAAGATACTGTCTTACCTGGAGAAACAGCTGAAGTAAGGTTTCGCGGAGTATTTTCACAGGATACAACGGGCCCCATGACCGTTGATGAATATCAGGCCATGGCCGGGGGAAGGTTTGGTGCTGAGTTTGTAGTACAGTCCCTGTGTCATACAGGAGAATGCCCATCATCAGAGGACAGGGCGAGACATGTCTTCCTTGATGAATTCATTACCACAAGGGGAGGGGTCTGTTTAAAACCTGGTGAAGGTATAATCCATACTATCGGTAACCATTTTGTTTTACCGACAGACCTGATAATCGGCGGTGATTCCCATACCAGGACACCTTTTGGTTTATCCTTCCCTGCTGCTTCTGATATTGTAGCAGCTGCAATGAAATACGGTAAACTATCCTGGACAATGGATGAATCGGTACGGGTGGTCTTTGAGGGGAGGCCTGACTATGGAATTACTGCCAGGGACCTGGTTTCAACCCTGGTAATATATGCTGAAAAGACTGTGGGCAAAGGGATATATAATGGCCGGATAATTGAAATGGAAGGCCTTGAATTCCTTGATAATGATGAGCGGTATATTATGACAAATGCTGTAGCTGAAAGGAGTGCCTCTGCAGGGACCATTCCTCCTGATGAGGTAACCATAGAGGCAGTAAAAAGAAACCTTGAATACCTGAAATCAAGGGCTGATGCTGATTCCTGTCCTTCTGTCAGGGATACCATAAAAGCCATGGAAAGATATCTGGCTGACCCTGTTCTGCTGAAGGCTGATGAAGATGCCGGATATGCTGCCACTATAGTCATTCCGCTTGCAGAAGTAACTGAACCGCTTGTTGCAAAACCGCATCATCCTGATAATGTGGCCCCATTGTCTGAAGTGGCTGGTATCGAAGTAGATGAAGTGTTTATCGGCAGCTGTGTGGGCGGAGATCTTGAAAGTATCAGGGCAGCAGCCCGCATTGTTGAGGGAGCGCGGGTTCCTCACCGGGTAAATTTTGTGGTCAGTCCTGCTTCCCTTGATATCTATACTGAACTGGCCAGGGATGGAAGCCTGGCTAAATTGACAGCAGCAGGAGCGACTATAATAATGCCTGGCTGCGGCCTATGTATGGGGAATAAGAGACGGATAGGCCCCGGTGCTACTGCTTTGACAACAACTACCCGGAATTACCAGTCCAGAATCGGCCCTTCAGATTCAAAGACCTATCTGGGCAGTGCTCATGTGGCTGCCTGTGCTGCAGTCCTGGGCAGATTCCCGACAGTTGATGAATACTTTAAAATGTTTAGATAAGGATGAATAATAAGGGTGCTTTCCTGCTGGTCTGAAAGCACCCCTTTTTATTGCCTACATAAACCTGGTTAATTTTTCAGCCTGATTAATGCAATGAAAGATATACTTCTGATATTTAAATCATCAGGATTCTCCTTTTCGTAATTTCCGCTGAAGTATTTAAAAATAATTTTTAGACTGGTATTATCATTTTCATCTGTGAAGGTGAATTCTTTTTCATAATAATCTTCATAACTCAGGCCTTTATTTTCTTTATGGAATTCTGCCAGTACCGGCAGGAGTGATTTACGGTATATTTCTGTTTCATTATACAGGATTTTAAATTCCATGGTGAATTTATTGAATTTTATTTTCAGATTGTTTTCTGCATCTCTCACTTCATCATTATAGTCCGAAAAGCAGTAGAGATAATCATAATCCCTTACTATCAATTTGGTAAGATCTTTAAAATAATAATCAAAATAATGAATCTCCTGATTTATGGATCTCCTGTAACTGATATAGGAGAAACCAAAGTATTTTTCTGTGTCATTTCCCGTAAAATCAGCAGGGAGGTATTTCAGATCACTGAAACCATGGCTGTAGTCAAAATATCTGAGGATGCTTTCCAGTTCCCTCTGGTCATCTTCTGATATTTCAGCTCCAGTTTCTATAATTGTGCCGCCGCTGATCATATTGTATTTCCTCAAGATTTCTTCAAAGCGTCTGTTCTGGCTCCTGATAGAAACAGAATAAGCACTCCTTTACAAAAAAGCCGGTCCAGCTGTTTTTCTTTTTCAGTGGGTGGACAAAGAATAATACACTGATTGTAATCAAAGCATACCAGAGGACAAGATGGGCCAGTAATCCCTGAGGCCACTCCCTGATAAGTAGTATTTTTCCGAAATAGAGATAGAGGATAATGGTATAGGCTGCTATTAAAGGCATTACTATGTATATTAGCAGTATTTCAAGGATACGGGGATATTCCTCTATGCTTACTGTTTCATCATATTCTGGTATTCCGGCCAGGAAAAAGATGGGGGCAAAGATACCCATTGAGCATATCCAGGTGTATGTATAAAAATCCCAGCTGACGGGTATATTCAGGAGTTTGTTGAGGGTAAAAATAATGGCAATAAGACCTATGTAGAGGACAATTGTATAAATGATTGTTGTTAAATATCTGGAAAAAATCCTGACAACATATAATTCAAAATTTTCCCTCTTAAAAAAATAGGGAACCACCAGAAAGATGAGGTATAAAGATATAGTGACTGCCATGTATCTGGTGGTTGAAACCATGTTTGATTCTTTAAGCAAGAAAATATAGGAGAAGACCAGTATTATAGAGAGGATGTGTATGATTACTTTAATGACAGGGGTAAGCCCTTTTTTCCTTTCCAGGATGCTTTTGATACAGAGAAAGAAAGGGAAACCCAGGGCGGTCACCATGGCCAGTCTCTCCACGCCGCCTTCACCATAAGGATAACCTTTGTAAATATTTACAATCAGTATAATGGTAGTAAGAGTTGAGAAGAAGATGGCAAAAGGGTAGCGTTTCAGGCTCAGGTAAAGACTGTATAAGCCGTTTTTTAAACCTGTTTTCAGTTTTTTCAGCTTCATTTTTATACCTCCTTTTTTATAAAAGAGCCCTGACATGAGCTTACCATATCAGGGCTTTATAACTAATCGCTTTTACGGTATTTTTTGCGGTATCTATAGAGCAGATATATGATCATTATCAGAATCAGATAGGGGATCAATGTACCCAGTATAATGATTATCAGGTAAAAATGGTCCACAATTTTTGTAAGGGCACTCCTCAGGGCCTTGATAATACCTGGTGTGCCGGAGCTTATTGGTTCCGGCTGGCGGAATTCTACAGTAATGGTACTGTATGCAATCTGGTTATCCAGGTAATTTTTACGCCCCTGCAGTCTTTCTATCTCTATCCTTACACGGTTTAATTCTTTTTCAATCTCCAGTATTTCCTCAACTTCAACAGCCCTATCCAGTAATTGACGGTATCTATTCTCCTGGGCCAGAAGGTTTTCCAGCCTTATATTGATATCCAGATATTCTTCAGTTACATCCTGGGTGCTGATATTGCGGGAGATTAACTGCCCGTATTCCTTTTTGGAAAGGTCTTCGAGTATCTGGTTAAAATTATTGGCTGGTAATCTCAGTTCAAACCAGAAGAATTTTTGCTTACTGCCGTTGAGCCAGTTTCTGGAGTTGGAGATATATCCGTTATAGCTCTGAACAAGACTCGCTATGTCTGTATCGATATTATCGATATTATTTGTTTCGATAACAAGAATTGCCCTTTTAATCAGTTTTTGCTCAAAATCTGCAGTGTTCAGTAGAGAAGCTGAGCCTGCAACTTGGTCCATTGACATGGTTCTCATTTTGGCTGCTTCCGGTGTTGTAGAGAATTCCGGTTCAAAACCGGAGAATTGTAAATCATTTCTGTAGAGGAACTCATTATCACTATACTGGGACTCGTATTTATACTGTATTGGGTCATCTTTTACAAAGTATCCAAGGCTGCTTATAATGACAAGCAGGACAACAGCAGCCAGACCTATGACGCCTGCCGGAACCTTTACCGGTTTTTTTAGGAGATTCCTGAATCTTTCCAGTAAATAAATATCCTTCTTTTCATCCTTCATATCTTTCCTCACCTTCCTTAAAATAGATTTTGAAAATCCTGATGGCACTTCTTCTTTTTCCAGTGATGCCAGAAACTCATGGTTTTCCTGATATTCTTCTAATTCTTTCTGGCATTCCGGACACTGTTTCAGATGGGCTTTTATTATTTCTGTTTCTTTTTCTGTCAGGCCGTTATCTATATATAGAGGAAGCAGCTCTTTAATTCTTTCGTGTGTCATTCCAATCCCCCATTCTTAATTATTTTATTCAGGTCCTGGCGTAAAGATCTGCGGGCCCTGCTCAGCCTGGATTTTACCGATCCCATGGAGATATCCAGTATTTCTGCTATTTCCTGATAGCTGAGATCCTGAAATTCACGCAAAATGAAAACGAGTTTCTGATCTTCAGGAAGCTGGTTGACCAGTTCCTGAATGCTTTCATTTATATCCCTGGAAATTGTTATTTTTTCCGGTTCATTACTGCCATTGCTGATATTCTGAATCGTATTGTTTTCATCATCAGAATTTATATCAGTGTATACCGGCAGCCGCCTCTTCCTCTTTCGCAATTCATCACGGCAGGCATTTGTAGTAATACGGAATAACCAGGTAGAAAAACTGGAATCCCCCTTGAATTTTTTTATATTCTTATATACCTTGATAAAACATTCCTGGGCTGTATCCAGGGCATCTTCACGGTTGCCCAGCATACGAAGTGTAGTATTGTATACCCTGTGCTGGAAACGCTCTATAAGTTCTGCAAAGGCCTGTTCTGATCCATCTTTAAATTCCTGGACCAGCTCAATATCAGATAATGCCATCCAGTTGTCCTCCTTTCAAACATTTAGACGCAGATAATGATAATTATGTTCCAGTCTTCTTTTATTTTCATATTGATATAATT
>JAAYLO010000094.1 GCA_012521855.1 Halanaerobiaceae bacterium | reverse complement strand
GTGCCGAAGAAGGGGGTCGAACCCTTATGAGCCGGAGCTCACTGGATTTTGAGTCCAGCGCGTCTGCCAATTCCGCCACTTCGGCATATTTTTCTTCCTGTCACTTTTATATATTAACACAGGAGCAAAAAAAAAGCAAGAAGATATTTGTTCATCCGGGAGTTTTTTTAAAGACTCCCGGATGTATTTTTTACCTATTTAGAGTCAGGATAATAGATCAGAATTGAGGACTTCCTGGACTAAACGCTGTATCAGTTCTATCTGGCCGTAAGTCTTTACCTTATCCCAGTCACCGCTTAGAATACTTCTGGTGATATCCAGGGATAGTCCGGTCTGAATAGCTATTGCTTCAGATAAACGCATCCTGCCAAGCTCTTCCAGTTCCGCCCAGTCTGTTCTCATTAAGGCTTCTATTTCTTCAGTACTCAATCCCTGGCTTACAAGCTGTTCCCTGATGGCTCCCTGCAGTTTTGGTTTAAGGAGCTCCAGATTACCGCTGGATAGTTCTTTGATTTCCTCTGATTCAAAAAACCCGTCAGTCATTTTACTGATTTCAGCAGTGATGTCTTCCTGGGTAACCAGTCCATAGGCTTTCAGATATTTCAGGTTATTGGATTTGTCAGCTATTATGAAGACCTTGTCTGTTTTTAAGATTTCATCAAGCTGGACAAAACGGTTATTCCGTCCAATGAGTGTAGTGTCATTGAAATTATAGACAATTCTTTCTCCATTTTGAGAATTAAAGGAGACCTTCCGGGAAGATGGATATACATCTGTAATATAACCGGTATTTGAAGTGAGCTCTGCCAGCTTTGTCAGTAATTTGGCTGCTTCCGCCCGTGATGCAGTTTTGTCAGGATGGAAATATCCTTTTTCATCACCGTTCACTAATTCAAGTATACTGGCAATTTTAATATGATTTATTGCCCAATGGTTTTCAGGAACATCTTTATAAGCCTCTGTATCGGTCAGCCTGATAGTAACCTCATCCTTATTTATACCGATAGATTTGATCATAATTGTAACCATTTCAGCTCTTGTAATTTCTTTCTCCGGCCTGAAACTCTTATCAGGATAGCCTGTGATAATTTCTTTTTTATTAAGGGCATTAATCAGTTCATATCCAGGATAATCCTTCAGGTCTTCAAAATGATGATTAAGATCAGGCACAAGCTTTAATTGTTTTGCCAGTGCTACTGCAAATTCCCCCCTGGTAGTGGGCTGATCGGGTTTGAACAGACCATCTGGATAGATTTCCATTATCTCCTTATTAACAAGATTAAGTATATAATCCTGGGCCCAGTGGTTGCTGATATCTGTCGGTTCAATGGCAGATACAGATAGTGTAATGATTAATAGATATAAAAAGATAAAAAACAAGAATGAAGACTTTTTTCCCATCAACATGGCCATTCTCCTTTCACTATAAAATGGTATAAAAAAGACAAAGAGAAAAAATATTATCATATATACAAATAATATCATAGAAGGAGCAGAATTACCATGTCTGGAGAAAAGCAATATCTGGAAAGGGCGGAATAAAAAAAAGAGCTCCTTTGATAGGGGGTGATTCCAGACAAGGAGCTCAAGAGGTGAAAATATAGTTTAGTAGAGCCTTATTATGTTCTATATGAGGCCGCCAGCTGGCGGCATAAAGAGGAAAAACAAGAAGGATTTTTAAACAAGCTTTCTTTATCTATGCTTATAGTAACACACAAATATTAAAATAATATTGGAAACAGATTAAAATTGCATTAAAAATTATATATTTAAAGGTCAATTATTCCCACCATTTTTCGGGGTTATTATAAAGGAAAAGGGGTAATAGTAATACAGAAGAAATTATTTATAACAGGAGTGGTATAAGATTGAAAGAAGCTGAAAGAGCAATTACACATGCCCTGGCAGGTGAGATCTTTAATAAACTGAAGGATAGTGAATATGGAGAAATATCATTTAAAGGCCACCGGGTCCTTTTTGAATCAGGTCCGAGAAATCAGAATAATGAACCTGAAGAGGCGACAGTAGAGGTAATAGATCAGGAAGGATACCGGATCGGGCTGTATAATCTTGAATTTGAAAATCAGGAATAGCCTCCGGGAAGGCAATATAAAGAAAAGAAAGCGGGAAAAAGAATTCTCCCGCTTTCTTTATTTATGCTCTGTATTGTTTTTTCTTATCAGAAGGTTTAAAAGTAACACACCTGGTCTGGTTTGACATAATAGGGTCTGCCCCAAAAGCAGCAGCTTCCATCCTGTCATCACCGAAAAAATTTCTGGAGACTTCAATGCCGTCAGCAATGCATATATTCCCTGAATCCCAGTAGGCACAATTGTCGACAGTGCATTTTATCTTTGCCATTGAAAAACACCTCCCTTTTGTATTATATTCTGC
>JAAYLO010000093.1 GCA_012521855.1 Halanaerobiaceae bacterium | reverse complement strand
TCTTTAGGCAGATATCCCAGTTGATACAAAATAAATCCACTGATAGTTTCATAATTTTCTTCTTCCAGAACAGGTTCTGGCAGGATTTCATTTAATTCATCAATGCTGATACGGGCATCCAGCAATATTTCATGGTCATTTATATACTCAATCTGTTTCGGCTCCAGATCATACTCATCCTGTATATCTCCTACAATCTCTTCCAGGAGATCCTCGATGGTAACTAAACCAGCTGTTCCCCCATATTCATCCAGAATTATTGCAATATGTACTTTTTTCTTTTTCATCTCTGCCAGCAGATGATTTATTTTCTTGCTTTCAGGGATAAAATAAGCAGGACGGATGTAATCCTTTATTTTAGCTTCTGCACTATTTTTCTCCAATAATAATTCCAACAGATCCTTTACATAAACTATACCAGTTATCCTGTCAATAGTTTCCTTGAAAACCGGGATTCTGGAATGTCCGCTCTCAATAGCCAGTTTTATCAGCTCAGTGAAATCAGCATTTTCTTCAATACACTTCATGTCTATCCTGGGAATCATTACTTCTTTGACAGTGGTATCATCAAATTCAAAGATACTGTTAATCATCTTCTGTTCAGAACTCTTGATTACCCCCTCTTCTTCACTGACATTGACAAAACGCCTGATTTCTTCTTCACTCAAAAACGATCTGGAAATATCGCCATCCCTGATAAAAAATTCTATTATCTTGACAAAGACAAAGATAATCGGGGAAAGAAGCCGTTGAATCCAGGACAATACGGGGGCAACCATTTTTGAAAATTTTACTGCATGCCTTCGTACCAGTGCTTTGGGAGTAATCTCTCCAAAAAAAAGAACAATAAATGTAACAAGCCCTGTGGCTATACCTACCCCCCTGCTGCCATACAATTCAGTGGCAAAAAAGGTAGCTATTGAAGATGCTGATATATTAACCAGGTTATTACCGATTAATATCGTAATCAGTAAACGTGTATGGTTATTGATAAGTCTGTCAACGGCAATAGCTTTTTTGTCCCCATCATTGGCGAGTTCCCTTATTCTTACCCTGTTAACAGACATTATTGCTGTCTCGGCAGCTGAGAAAAAAGCTGATAAGCCTACCAATATAATAAAGGCAATAGTGTATAAAAACATATAATCACCTCAATATCAGAAAAAAAACAATATAAAGAGTCCAAATAATATGCCAATTACAGCACCGGCAATAACCTCCAGCAGATTATGAGTTTTACTCTGTACCCGGCTGTGGGCAACAAGGACTGCCAGGAATACTGCCAGTGTTGATACAAGAAAATCTCTGGAGAAAACAACAACTGTAGTAGCCAGTAAAAAGGCAAGTGCACTATGGCCGCTTGGCATTCCTCCTTCCAGAGGAGTACCTTTCCCGCCTTTTGTTTTTAAGTATATCACAATAATTATCAGTAAGAATATATTTACAAATATAAAATGAATCGGATCTTCTGCTATTTGTCCAAATACCAGCAAACTGACTGTCTTGATCTGATCCAGAAACACCAGATACCCGACAATAATAGCATTTATAGCAGCCATTAAGACTGCACCGGCAGATATGTTTTTAACAATTTTAGCCCTGATACGGTATTCACTTGAGATCATATCTATTATTATTTCTATAGCAGTATTGATCAATTCCATAGCGATTACAAGTATTATGGCAAAAACAATCAGAATCAATTCCAGTTTACTGATATCAAAAAATATTGCGGCAAATAAAACAAAAACAGCAATAAAAAAATGGATTTTCATGTTGCGTTGAGTCTTTAGTGCATGAACTATCCCTGCAAAGGCATTATTAAAGCTGTCTGACAGGCTGTGTTTTTTCAAATTCCTGTTCCCTCCCGGTTTACCGCATACTCAATCCCTTGATATATTCAGTTCACTCAAGACCCGCTCTTCCTTCTGTCTCATTTCAGCCTGTTCACCGGGAGTCTCGTGGTCATAGCCAAGAAGATGAAGTATCCCATGGACGATAAGATAGCTCAGTTCTCTTTTAATGGAGTGCCCGTATTCTTCAGCCTGTTCTATGACTTTTTCTGTTGATATAACAATATCACCCCAGATCTCCTCATCCATACTGAAGGATAAAACATCAGTAGGCATATCTTTCCCCCGGTATTTCCTGTTCAATTCCTGGATTATCTCATTATTAACAAGAGCAAAACTGATCTCACCCTGATTATATCCTTCCAGTTCAGCAGTCTTATCTGCCAGAGCCTTAAACAATTTTTCAATTTCGTCATCCAGCTTTATAAGTGTCTGTTGATTATTTATTGCTATTTTTATCATTCTTATCAGCCCTTTTCATTTCTTTCAGGATATTTTCAGGATACTCAACCCTCTGGTGATAGATCCCGGCTAAAATCTTCACAAAACTTTCTGTAATAATATCAAGATCACCCAGACTAAGATCAGATTCATCCAGTTGTCCCTCAATCAGCTTTTCCTTGACGAGTTCCCGGATCAAACCTTCTAATCTGTTGAGATTTGCCCTGTTAAAGTTCTTTGACCTTACAGCTGCCTCGACTACATCAGCTAACATGACAATGGCTGCTTCTTTTGACTGGGGTTTGGGGCCGTCATAGCGGAAATCTCCTTCTTCAATATTGTCATGACTGTCAATGTTGGCCTCAAGGGCCTGCTGGTAAAAATATGATATCAGGCCAGTGCCATGGTGCTGCTGAATGATATCAATAATTTGGGAAGGGAGTTTGTTTTCTTTAGCCAGCTCAACCCCGTCTTTTACGTGTGTCTTTATTATCAAAGCACTCAAGTTTGGGGATAATTTCTCATGAGGATTTTCATTACCAATATAGTTTTCTATAAAGAAATAAGGCCTCCTTAATTTTCCTATATCATGATAATAAGAACCGACCCTGGCCAGTAAAGAATCGGCACCAATATTATTGGCAGCGGTTTCAGCTAAATTGGCTACCACCAGGCTGTGGTTATAGGTACCAGGAGCCTCAAAGACCATTCTGCTTAATAAGGGGTGGCTGGGATTAGACAGCTCCAGGAATTTTACGGATGACGTCAGGCCAAAGATATTTTCCAGATATGGCAGCAAGCCATTGGCAAATATAGCTACAAGAACGCCGTTAGCAAGGGCAATACCTATATTCCCCAGCAAATTCCACCAGTTATCAACAGGATTTATTAAGGTAAAACCGCTAACCAGAAAAACCAGGACCCCGCTGACATTAAATCCAGCCCTGACCAGATCATTTCTCTGGCTGACCCTTGATACACTAAATATTCCTACCAGACCACTGACAAAACCCAGTAAAGCTACATTGTAATCATTATTAAATACTAATGCAGACAGAAAACTGATAAAGACAGTTGCCATTATTGCCATTTGTGTATTAAGCAATACCGAAATCAAAATAGAAGCTACTGCTACAGGCAAAAGATATGGCAGATATACATGATTTACTGCAGGCAGAACGTCAATTATTTTGGCTAATAGGAGAATAATTATAACCATAACTTCCAAAAATACCAGTTTTACGGTATCAGCCCAGACTTCCTGCTGGTATTTCTTGAGATAAAGGCTGGCCAGTATAATCATTATGGAAATCAGTATAATTGTCCCTATTATTGACAGATAATTTATTTTTGACTTTTGCAGGCCGAGTGCTTCCAGAATCTTTATATCATCTTCTGTTACAACATCACCGCTGCGGATTATTATTTCATCCCGTCTAACTGTATGAGTAACTGGAGCCACCTTTTCCATGGCTTCTTTTCTGTTTTTTTCTGTTGCATTCTGGTCAAAGATCATATTTGGGCGCAAAGTCCCTTCAAGTATATTGGCAATTACCAGTCTAAGCTCCCTTATAAAATCAAGAGTCATTGCTTCCTGTACTGCCTCATCCTTGATTTTTGGCAAATCTTCCGGTGTAAATTTCTTCTGATAAATTGAATTGCTGATTCTGATTGTTTCATCCTGAATTTGTTCAATAATATCCCCGGGGGTTTCCATAAGTACAACTATGGATTCTTTAGCTATCTCAGGGTACTTTTTTTCTAAACTCAGGATCAGTTTTTCGGGATCAGGCTTTTCTTCCGGGATGCTTTCTTGTCTATCCGCTATATCAGTACCTGTTTCTGTATTTGTTCCTTCATCATCTTCCTTTTCTTCCAACTCTTCTTTTGCTACCAGAATATCAGAAAAAAACATGCTGATTCTCTCATTTACCTTTTTGTTTATACTGGTATCCTCTTCATATACCCGCCGGACCGCCTGGGCAGCCGCCTCTCTCAGTTCATTGGTTTTTTCTTCATCAACAAAAGTAAGGGTCCGGGGTGCTCTCACATCTGTCCTGTTGACCTGTCCAACCTTCAAATCTATATTATCAGGTATAAAATCGATAATCAGAATCAGGGAAATGCCGAGTATAAAAACTACTCCCCAGAAGACCTTCTTGACCCGATCACTTACAGCAATTTCCCCTAAAAAATACTTCTTAAACCATTTTTTAAAATTATCCTGATTGTTCATCATAATTATTTCCTACTTTCATACCTTTCATAGGCTTTTATTATATCTTTAACCAGCTTATGCCTCACCACATCATCTTTTGTAAGATAAACAAAATCTATTCCCTCAACATCCTTCAGGATTTCCTGAACTAGTTTCAAGCCAGAACTTTTGTTTTCAGGGAGATCCACCTGGGTGATATCCCCGGTAATAACCGCATGTGAATTAAAGCCCATCCTGGTCAGAAACATCTTCATCTGTTCAGGTGTAGTATTCTGAGCCTCATCAAGAATAATAAAAGAATTTTCCAGGGTCCGGCCCCGCATATAGGCCAGCGGGGCAACCTCGATGATATCCTTTTCCAGATAGCTATTTACTTTTTCTACTCCAAGGATATCATATAGGGCATCATAGAGCGGCCTCAAATATGGATCAACCTTATGCTGTAAATCCCCTGGCAAAAAGCCGAGCTTTTCTCCTGCTTCAATAGCCGGTCTTGTCAATATGATCCTGTCTATCTCCTTGTTTAATAAAGCCTTAACGGCCATAACCATAGCCAAATATGTTTTTCCGGTCCCGGCAGGGCCAATTGCAAAAACAATATCTGACCTCTTGATTGCCTCAATGTACAGTTTCTGGCCCATTGTCTTTACTTTTATTTTTTTCCCGCGAAAACTGACCTGTAATACCTCATCATATATGTCATTGAGATTTATTGACGGGTTTTTTTGTAATAATTCAATAGAATACTTCAGTTCCTGTTTATTCAACATTTTATCATCTGAAGTAATCCCGGAAAGTTTTGAAATTATCATCTCAGTCTGCTCAATCTTATCTTTCTCTCCAATTATCTTGATGGAATTACCGCGGGCAATCAGATTTACTCCCAGCTTTTTTTCAATTAATTTAAGATTTTCGTCCTTTTTCCCCAACAAATTTCTCATTATTTGGTAATTGTCAATAAAAACCTCTCTATCAGTCTCTACCACTGGACTCCTCCTTCAGACATGCTATATTTTCTTCAACCTTTGCTAATAATCTGAGTTTTATGTTTTTTTTATCATCTGCCAGAATCTCTTGTGATACATCTTCTATAATACTGTCATTATTTAATAATGCCAGAATTTCAGCAAAAGCCTTTTCTCTTGCTTTAAATAATGCCAGTTGATAACTCCAGTTTTCTCTATAAAGGGTTAATTCCTGATGCTCTTCTTTAATAAATTCGATAGGAAACTCAAGATTCCTCCATAGAAAAATCTTTTTTAACTCCTCTCTCCTCTTATATTGTTTAAAAGGCGGTTTAATTTTTGTTAAATAAAACTTTCCCGGGCCAATCTTAACACCCCAGAAAGTCTTTTTCCTTCCGGTATAAAGAATCATCCTGTTCCTGGTAGAAGCCTCTCCTACTGCATCATACCAGACATTTGCCCTGATAATCGCCCGTGTTTCTTCATTCTCTGCCTCCGGTATTACCAATACCTGTCCCCTGCTTACTGTATCCCCTTCCTTTACCACAGGCTGTCCTTTAAAAACAATTATCTCAGTAATAATACCATCTCTTGCTGCCACAAGTTCACCGGTTTTTATTGGTGTAATTGTCTTTTTTTCAACAATATCTATTAACAGCCTGGTTCCTTTCCATCTGATATCAATCCAGGATATCCCGGGAATATTTTTCAATAGGTAATTTTCCAGTAAAGCAGTATTTATGTCTTTTCTTAATATACCCCTTTTCAGACCAAAATCAAACAAAAGCCTCCTGACTTCTTCTTCATTAATCATCTCCAGCCCATTGATATCATAATACCATAAAAATGAAGAACCGGTATAGAAAATACTTAAAAATATAATTAGACCTATCAGAAGAAAAACCCTTTTTTTTATACCCGTTAAAATAAAGGGAAGACCATTTTTTTTAATTATTTTAACCTTACACTTACGCTTGCGGAGCAGCGGGCGCAATTTATTAAAATCCCTTTTATATATTACAGCCAGGTAATAATCATATTTTATCCTCCTGATATTCCAGATTTTTATACCCATTTCATTGATCTGGTTTATAAACCTGGCCAGGGCATTGCCCCTTATTTCAATTAGCAGCCGGCCCATGCAGAAATCCCTGATTTTCTTAATCATGACTATCCTCCTTTATTCTATATTCATAAAATATAGAATAAAGATTGCCGGAGATAGTCAGACTCTCAGTATCTATCTCATTTATTGATAATCTCTCACCACTTATGATTATATCTCCCTGTTTTGTTTTTATCCTGATCTCATCTTTCTGAAAAGAGCTTAAACCCTTATGGTTTTCCAGAAACAATTTATTATTTCCCACAATCATCATCAGTGGATAATCCATTGTTATTTCAACTGGCAGATCAAAAACACCCAGAAACTGTCTTTTGAGCTTATCCATTCATTAATCCCCTCCCTGCACTTAAAATTTATGCAGAGAGGAGTTTATTAATGCTTTATTATTTTATTATACCATATTTATCTTTTTACACAAATTTCAGGCTGTATTTATAATCATTCCGGATAAAAACAGTAAAAAGCCTTACTGTAAAATACAGTAAGGCCGGGAATCTATCTCCAGACAACAGCCCTGTATGGGGCTAATGCCCTGGGTCTATCCAGTATCTCTTTAAAAATAATCCCCTTGATCAAATCTTCCTCATCCATAAATGGTTCACCATCACTGCTTTCAAAAACATCCTCTCCATCTATCCTGTCTTTTGCTGCTCTTTCTTCCTCAACAGGAAGCTGATAAAGCTCCTCCTCCTGATAAAGTCCCTTCCCGGCTGTAATATTCTGATATGCTGCCACTACTTCTGCTGAAGGAACAGACTCATCAACAGAAGTCTCTTCATAAGCAGGAATCCAGTCCTCTTCTGCTATTTCATTTTCTCTCTCACTCCGGGAGAATGTCTTTGCCAGAGTATCCAGGTCTATGTCCCCCGCAAAAATTTCTTTTAAATTCTTTTCTATGTTTTCTATCTTTTTTTTCTTTTTATCAGTTGAGGTATTTTTCCTCATTACACCTATAACTAATATCACGATCCAGACCAGAATACCAATGATTTCTTCCATTATCTATCCACTACTTTCTGTCAGGGGACTTGGGGTCAGCTGAACCGTCCTTATCTTTACCCATTTTTGAAATGCTTGAACGCATATCTGTATCAGCCTCTATATTTTTCAGGGTCAGATAATCCATAACACCGATTTTTCCTGAACGTAAGGCCTCTGCCAGAGCCAGGGGAATTTCTGCCTCTGCTTCAACTACTTTTGCCCTCATTTCCTGAACCTTTGCTTTCATCTCCTGTTCCCTGGCAACCGCCATGGCTCTTCTCTCTTCAGCCTTGGCCTGTGCAATCCGTTTATCAGCTTCTGCCTGGTCAGTCTGTAATTGTGCACCTATATTTTTTCCTACATCTACATCAGCTATGTCAATTGATAATATCTCAAAAGCAGTACCGGAATCCAGCCCTTTTTCCAGTACAGTTCTTGAAATTGAATCAGGGTTTTCCAATACTTTTGTATGGGTTTCAGAAGAACCTACAGTAGTTACAATACCTTCTCCAACCCTGGCAATAATTGTTTCTTCCCCGGCCCCGCCAACCAGCCGGTCAATATTGGCTCTTACGGTAATCCTGGCTGTAGCCATAACCTGTATACCATCCATGGCAACAGCAGAAACAATAGGCGTCTGGATAACCTTTGGATTTACACTCATCCGTACTGCTTCCAGTACATCCCTGCCAGCCAGGTCAATGGCAGCTGCCCTCTCAAAACTAAGTTCTATCTCAGCTCTCTGGGCAGCAATAAGGGCATCTATTACCCTGTCAACATTTCCGCCTGCCAGATAATGTGCTTCCAGTTGATCGCTCTTTACAAAAATACCGGCTTTGTGAGACTTGATCATGGGTCTTACGATTATTGAAGGCGGAACCCGGCGCAGCCTCATACCAAAGAGGGTTATGATACCTATCCTGACACCTGCCGCCAGAGCCGAGATCCATAATCCTACCGGAATGAAATAGAAAAATACCGGTATAAAAATAAAGAAGAAGATGATAATTACTAAACCAATATAACCCATCAATTTATTCCTCCTTTGTCCTTTTTACTACTATGCGGTTTCCCGCATTTTTTTGTACTATTACCTCTTCACCCTTATCAATAAACCCGCCTTCACTTACAACATCAATTCTCTCTCCCTCAATTTCCACAATACCTGCCGGCCTTAAGGGAGTTATTGCTACACCTGTCTTGCCGGTCAGATCTTTTTTATCACTCTGGGCCATATATCCCGCTTCTTTTGTCTGGCTTTCTCCCAGTGATAATCTCTTCCACAGACGGCTGCTTCCAAAGAGTTTCAGCATAACGATAAAGCCCGTTGTACTCAGTAAGAGCATTACGGCGACTGCCGTTATGGCAATATCAAAATTGGGGAAGAGATAATATATACTGGCAAGTATCGCGATAATACCTCCAATACCTGTTATTCCAAAACCGGGAGTAACAAAAATTTCAATGGCCAACAGTACCACTCCGATTACAAATAATACTGCCAGTCCCCATCCTGCAACACCATAATAAATATAACTGCTGAATACTGCCCCCAGGGAAAGAAAACCTAATGTCCCGAGAACCCCGAATCCTGAAATAAAGGCTTCAGCAATTAAGGCCAGTATTCCTATTGTGATCAGAAGAACAGTAATAGTAGGCCGTGTTATAATCCGGGCAGCTTTTTCGGTCATGGTGAATTCTGTGCTTTTTATCTCTGAAGGATGAATATCCAGTTTCTTAAACAAGTCCTCTTCATTCTGGGCCTTAAAATCTGCTATCCCGTGTTCTAAAGCCTCATTAGCAGTCAGGGTCAATAATTTCCCGCCGGGAATAATCCCCTCTATTTCTATGTCAGAGTCAACCATGGCAGCTGCCAGGTCCGGGTTTTTTCCCCTGCTCTCTGCTGTAGCCTTGAATTCTTTCCTGAAAGCTGAGATATATTTTTCATCATCAGGCCGTGTTTCTGCTGCCCCGATACTGCTCCCTTCAGCCATAACCAGATTCTCTCCAGCCAGGGCAATCAGGGCGCCGGCTGACCAGGCTCTTCCCTTAACATAAGTAACACTGGGTATCTTTGCAGACAGAATCAAATCCCTGATCTTTATGGCAGGATCAACATAACCGCCATATGTATCAATCTCAATTAAGATCAAATCTGCTCCCAGTTCTTCCGCTTCAGCGATACTCCTTTCAGTCAGTTTATATAAACCATAATCAATTTCTCCGCTTATTCTTATTTTATAAACCAGATCAGTGCTATCTGCCCCTGCAAGGCCGCCAATGCAAACGAAAAGAAATAAGACTAAAAAATACAGACAAAAACGTGCCGGTTTATTGCTCATCAGTAATCACCACCCTTCCCTCAGCTCAATTCCATCTTCAATTATTATATACTTTTTTTGAAATATAGTAAAGACACCTCCCCTCATATAAGAAAATTGAATGATGCAGAAAAAATATCTCTAAAGAAATAAACAATAGCTCTAAGAATGCTTCCAATATCAAAATCCTTTATCAGGGCAGCAAGCCTATCCAGTTTTACTGTCTTAATAATCTGGTACAGGAGATTGGCTTTGTCAGCATTCTCTACAAAGTCCAGGATGCTCTCATTCAGGAATATAAGTCCCTGGAAAAAGAACACAACAAATATGGAAACAGCAAAAACCAGTTTAAGATACCTTTTCCCAGTACAGACAGGGCCTTTTTCTATATTAATCCTGGCCATAACCCTTTCACGCAAGTCTATTTCAGGAACTTTTACCCTGTTTATCTTATTATACAATTGAAGTAAGGTCATATTCACCTTTTTTTCCTCCCCCGGAACTTAATAAGTATTTTTGTAATTTCCTGCAGGCCCTCTCATATTTTTTCCTGAGGGTAGCAGGTTTATAATTTAATAATTTTGCAATCTCTTTATATTGTTTTTCTTCAATCACCCGCATCAAGACAATACTTCTCTCTACAGCTGTAAGTTGATTCAAAGCTTCTTTTAGATCATCAGTCAGTTCCCGGTCTTCACCAGGAAGTGCTAAAGAAGATTTCAGGACAAGACTGTCCAGATTTATCGGGAGAAAGCTAATGATTTTCCTCTGTCTGAGTTTGTTAACACAATGATTGTGAGCTATTTTATATAGCCAGGCAGAAAAATTACCGGGAAGCTGAAAACTTCCTATATTAATATAAGCCTTTATAAAAACCTCCTGAGCTGCATCTTCAGCTTCTTCTTTCTGCCCCAGCATAAAGAAACAGTATCTGAAAATTTGCTGTTGAAACAGCTCCACCAGTCTTGCATATTCATTTTTTTCCCCATTTTTTATCTTTTCGATTATTTCATTAATATTATCAAGCATTTCCCCAACTCCAAAACAAATTATCCAGTACTTTAATTATATCATAATAATGTTCCTGATTATATCTTTACAATTATAACAGGTTAAACTCTATTTTTGTGACAATTTTTTTAAAAAAATTCATAAAATAAAAAAAAAGAGACCATTTTATATATACTTGACTTTACATC
>JAAYLO010000092.1 GCA_012521855.1 Halanaerobiaceae bacterium | reverse complement strand
GCATCAACACTGCGCTACTGGGAGTCTGAACTGGGTAATGTACTTAAAATAGACAGAAATGAAAATGGTTATCGCCAGTATACTGAAGAAAATATACTATTATTGAAAAAAATTAAGTCATATTTATATGAACAAAAGTACTCTATTAAACAGGTACGGGAAATTTTAAATATGGAGGAAAGCAAACAGGAAATCGCAGCTACCATGCTCGCAAAATCTGATCAAAATCTTGTCCGGGCTTTACTGGAGAAATTTGATAATATTGAAAACGGAATAAATGAACTTAAAACAGGGCAAAAGAGATTAAAGGAAGAATACCTGCAGGCATTGAAACTTTTGACAATAACCCAGGAACGCAGAGACAGAGAACTTATAAGAGAAATACGCCGGAGATTGGATGGCAAAAAGGGAAAAAACACCGGTATTCTACAACGTTTATTACCCTGGGGGCATAAAGAAAAAGAATAAAAACTCCCATTTTTTCATGGGAGTTTTTTGCTGAACTATTCTTTGCTTTCTATTCTGGAGAGGTTTACTTTTGCTTTTTCATAAGCAGGATCTATTTCCAGGGCTTTTTTGTAATAGTATTTTGCTTTCTCCAGGTCACCTGTATTCTCAAAAGAGATAGCCAGATTATTATAAATATATGCTACAGGAGGATTATAAGATACTGCCAATTCAAGATATTTTATTGCTTCAGGATAATCAGCCTTTAATATATATGTATATCCCAGATTATTCAGTACATAGAAATTTGCTTTATCAAGCTCTACTGCCTTTTCAAAATTCCTGATGGCATTTTCAAGATCATTTGTGTCAAGATAGTTTAAACCTAAAATATTGTAGATTTGATCATCATTTGCATTCAATTCTTCAGCCTTTAACAATACTTCGATTGACTTATCATATTTTTTCAGGTTATAATAAGCCCTGCCCAGATTTAAGTACGCTTTATGATTGTTTTGATTAAGTTCCACCGCTTTTTCCAGTGCATCAGCTGCCAGTTGATAATCTTTTAAGCTTATATGTGATAAGCCCAGATAATAATAAGCTGAATAATTGTCTGGATTTTCCTTAATGTAATCATTCAAATAGATTACTGCCTGCCTATAATCTCCTTTGATGTAAGATTCAATTCCCAGACTCAATTCATTTACTGCAAAAACAGCTCCTGTAATAAAAAATGACAACATGAGAATTAACAATAAATAATTTTTTTTAAGAATCATTAATCTCACCCCTCTTTTTTTTATAATAGATACAATCATCTGCTAAAATACAATTCTGGCAAAGCGGTGCCCTTGCTTTACAGACCTTTCTGCCATGTGCAATTAAGCTGTGGTGGAAATTAATCCATCTGTCCTCCGGTATTAACTTCATTAATTGTTCTTCAACTTCTTCAACTTTATCTGATCTGACTAAACCTAATCTATTGGCCAGGCGGAAAACATGGGTATCAACCGGCATTGCATTTTGTTTAAAAGCGCAGGCCAGTACCACATTGGCCGTCTTACGGCCTACACCAGGTAATTTCATCAACTCCTCTCTATTATCAGGAACAAATCCCTGATATTTTTCTATTAATAATTTACTGGCCTGGATTATAAACCTGCTTTTATTTCTATAAAGCCCGATGCTGCTGATCTCTTTTTCCAGTTCCTTTTCTGATAGTACAGCAAAATCCTCTGGTTTATTATATTTTTTAAAAAGACCAGCAGTTACCCGGTTCACCTGTTTATCTGTTGTCTGGGCTGATAATATTGTTGCCACCAGCAATTCAAAAGGCGAGCTATATATCAGTTCTGTCCTGGCTTCCGGATATTCTTTGCCTAGTTTTTCAATAATAGTTTTGATCTGCTCCTGCTTCATTTTCTATCCTTTCATCACTTGATAAT
>JAAYLO010000091.1 GCA_012521855.1 Halanaerobiaceae bacterium | reverse complement strand
ATCCTGGAGATGGAAGACCGGCAGGTCAGAAAGGGGATAAAACCTGTAACAATTAAAAAACATATTGAAAAAATCCTCAATGTAATTGGTCCTCATCTTACCAGATACCCCTGGAAGAAACCTGAAAAGGGCCTTTTTTTGTACTATATGATGGAGGAAAATAGAGAACTGGAAAGACTCTTAAAAGGGATGAAGGGCCCGATAAAAAGAATCGAACTGGAAAGCAGAAAAAAAGGCTCCACTGTAGATATAGCAGCAGAAATGAAGAAACTGGCTGATTATCTGAAAGAGTTGAAGGAATTTAATAAACATTATCTAAAGAAAGAGAATGTACTCTTCCCTTATCTTGAACAGAAATGGGATTATTACCGGCCATTACGGGTTATGTGGTCAGTTCATGATGATATCAGGAAAGAGTGGAAGGCCCTGGAGGAACTCCTCAAAAATAATAAGGGCATTAATGATGAATTAAGGAGACATTTTGGTATTTTATTTATGTTGATGTTCAAAATGGTCTTTAAGGAGGAGAATATCCTTTTCCCGGCAGCCATGGAGACACTTGAGGAGAAGGAGTGGGATGAGATAGCCAGACATTCAGCAGAGATAGGTTATGTTTTCATTGAACCTGAGGAGATCAGTGATTATGGTGGAGATACAGGAGATATTTCTGCAGGAGAAAAAGCCGTAAGCGGGAAAGATTTTCGCGGCCTCGGGGATATCAGCCTGATGGATGATAATTTAGGGGCAGGCCGGGTATTACTGGGTCTGGGTACAGGTGTTCTGGATATAGAAGAACTGCTTATCATCCTGAATTCCCTTCCGCTGGATATTACATATGTAGATGAAAATGACAGGGTCAAGTATTATTCAAATCCTGCAGATCGTATTTTCCCCCGTTCACCTGCAATTATCGGCAGGAGTGTACAGAACTGCCATCCACCGGAGAGTATCCATGTAGTAAACAGGATTCTTGAGGCATTCAGGAGTGGTGAAAAAGAAAGAGCGAGTTTCTGGATCAAGATGAAGGAAAGGTTTATCCTGATCCAGTACTTTGCCCTTAGAGATAATGAGGGTAACTACAGGGGTACACTGGAAGTCAGCCAGGATATTACCGGGATCAAGGAACTGGAAGGAGAAAAAAGGCTACTGGATTTTTAACATATCCAGCATCCGCTGATAGCTTATAGCCCCGACAATTTTATTTATAATCACACCATTTTCATCAATAAAATATGTTGTAGGAATACCCATTATTATATACTTTGAACTTACTTCACCTTCCGGGTCAAGTAAAGCAGGAAAGGTATAAGCATTTGTGAATAAAAAGCTGATTTCCTTTCCTTTTTCTTCCTGCAAATTAACAGTAAGCACCTGGACACCGGGTTGTTCTTCATGGAGCCTCTGTATATCAGGCATCTCTAACCGGCAGGGTCCACACCAGGTAGCCCAGAAGTTCAGGAAAACTTTTTTGCCTCTAAAATCACTCAAGCTTATTTCCTCACCATTTATACTTTTTAGTGTAAAATCAGGTGCAAGCTCACCAGGACCCGTACCTGTATTTATATCTGTATCTTTACCGGCAAGATCCTTATAGTACAAAAAAGCAGCCAGTATAAGCACCAGGATAACAGGGATAATAATGTAATTTTTCCTCATTCTTATTCCTCCTTATCTGTAATCTATATCCGGAAATAGCCTGTAAATATTGCTATTCCCAGTAATATCAATAATACTCCTCCTGTTTTCTGTACTCCGGGGAGATAGGGCTTTATTTTGTTGAATTTAGGTAAAATCCAGTCCAGTGATAGAGCACCCAGCAAAAATGGTATGGCAAAACCCAGTGAATAGAAGGCAAGCAATATTCCCCCCTGTAAGATGGTCTGTTTTGTTCCTGCATAAATCAGGATTGATGAGAGAACAGGCCCGACACAGGGGGTCCAGGCAAAGGCAATTATAAAGCCCATCACTAAAGGGCGCAGATATTTATTTTTGTTTTTTAATTCCAGCCTTTTTTCCCGGTACAGGAACTTAAAATCGATTATTCCGGCCAGATGTACTCCAAAAAATACAATAATCAGGCCGCCGATCCTGTTCAGTATAGTTTTGTTCTTTATTAATAACTGTCCAATAAATGAAGCAGAGAGGCCCAGGGTAATAAAAACAAGTGAAAAACCTGTGATAAAGATAAGTGAAGATAAGAGCAGTTTCTGCTTACCTCCTGTTTCCGCATATTCACCCATTAAGAGGGATATATATGATGGAACAAGGGGTATGACACATGGTGAAAAAAAAGAGAGTAAACTGGCCCCGAATGCAATAACTATGGAGACATCAGGATTCACTGTTAATCAACCCTTTCTTGATACTTTTTTCGTCTTTATAATATT
>JAAYLO010000090.1 GCA_012521855.1 Halanaerobiaceae bacterium | reverse complement strand
GGTGGAAGGGGAGCTTCTTAACTACAAACTGGATAGCGGCTTGATGTATCCTACAGAGTATGGAAAGAGCCTGCTGGACCGTCTGATAAAACTGGAAACAGCCCGGGAGGAGGCTGAACTTTTCCTGCAGGAAACGAAAGCCGCTTTGCTGGAAGCCAGGAAACAATATGAAAAAGAAGAGGAAGAGATAATTTCCTCAAAGGTGATCGGTAATAACCCAATAGTTACAGCCAATAAACAGAAACTTGTCGAACTGGAGATAGAACTTTCCAGCCTCCTGGAGATATATACTGAAAAACATCCGAAAGTGATTGAGACCAGGCAGAAAATAGAAAAGATAAAAGAGGTCCTCGCCAATACTGTGGAAGAGATGATCACAAGCAGGAATGAGACCATTAACCCGGTATATCAGGGTCTGAAACAGAAGATAAGTACTCTGGAGACCAATATCATTACAGCTGAAGCAAGGCTGAGGAGCCTGGAAAAAGGCCTGAGGAACCAGGAAACAGAGTTGAAGAAACTCCCTTCCATGGAACTGGAGCTTCTGCGCCTGGAAAGAAAAAGAAAGGTTGCTGAGAATATTTATCTGATCCTGATGGAAAGAAGGGAAGAAATTCAGATACAGCAATCCATGGAGAGTTCAGATATAGTGGTTCTTGATTCTGCTATCATTAATGAGGAAGCCGTTAAACCAAGAAAGATAATGAATATGGCTGTAGCTGTGGTGCTGGCAGCTTTTCTGGCCGTATTTGTAATTTTTCTTCAGTATTATTTTGATACAACGGTGAAGGAAGAAGAGGATATCAGGAGAGTGACCGGATTATCAGTTATAGGTATTATTCCGGATCTGGCTAAGGTCAATCACAATCAAGCTTATGGGGTTGATAAATAATGATCAGGAGTATATTACAGAAGAGGAAAGCTGACAGGCAGTCTCTTCAGAGCAGAAAAAAAGAAGTCATTGTCCATAAAAATCCCAAATCACCGGTAACAGAGGCTTTCAGAAATATCAGGACAAACCTTGCCTTTCTGAGCCCTGACCGGACTTTGCGGACGGTTGCCATCACAAGCAGTGTTGCCTCTGAAGGGAAATCCTTTGTCCTGGTAAATATAGCCGTATCCAGGGCACAGATGGGGAACAATGTAATCATTATTGATGCAGATATGAGGAAACCCACACTCCACAGGTTTTTTGACCTTACAAATACCAGTGGTCTAAGTAATATTCTTTCCGGTGAAATAGAATTGGTGGAGGGATTGAAAACTACAGATATAGAAGGGGTCAGGATAATAACTGCAGGGAAAATACCGCCAAACCCGGCAGAGCTACTGGGATCACGAAAAATGGAAGAAGTGCTGGAAAGGGCCTGTGAAGAGGCTGATATTGTTTTTATCGATACACCGCCGGTATTGGCTGTGACTGACGCAGCAATTCTCTCCAACAGAGTTGATGGGACGATACTGGTGGCAGCTTCCCATCAGGTTGACCGGAATGCCCTCCTGAAGGCAAATGAATTTCTGATCAATGCTAAAGCCAGGGTTCTGGGTATTGTACTTAATAAATACCCCCTTCATCGCAATCGGAGTGATGGATACTATTATTATGGCCGCTAGCCTTTAGTAAAGAAAAGAAAGGGGTACTTACATGCTTGATATTCACAGCCATATTCTTCCGGGTGTGGATGACGGGGCAAGAAATATTGAAACAGCCCTGAAAATAGCTGAAGAGTCGGTAAGACAGGGGCTTACGGGTATAGTGGCAACACCTCATTTCATGGAAGAAGGATACCGGATGACCCCTGCTGAGCTTAAAGAAAGGGTGGAAAGACTGCAAAAGGAGATAGATGATAAAGGGCTGCAACTCAGGGTATACCCTGGAGCAGAGGTTTTTATCTATCCTTCCCTGGTAGAGGATTTTGAAAAAGGCCTTGTGCCTACAATCAATGACGGCAGATATATACTCCTGGAGCTCCCTCTGGATAGATTTCCGGTATATACAGAGGAAGTATTATATAATCTGAAAGCAGCAGGTACTGAAATAATCCTCTGTCATCCAGAGCGCTATCAGGAGATTATGAAAAATCCGGATATTTTCTACAACTGGGTAAAAGAAGGTATCTACGGCCAACTCAATACAGGCAGTATATTGGGTGTTTTTGGTGAAAGGGTCAAAAAAACAGCAGTTCTCTTGCTTAAAAGTAATACAATACACTTGCTGGGATCAGATGTACACTCACTTGATAGAAGGAAACAGAATTTCAGAGATGGATTGGAGAGGATTGCCTTATTGAAAGACGGCCTGGTTGAAGAGCTCCTGGAAAATAATCAGAGGGTCATAAATAATGAAAAATTGCTGAGTAATGATGCACTTTATAATAAGAAAAAAAAGGGATTTATGAGGAAATTCAGGGAGTACTTCACAAAACCTCTTTTTGTTTAGTATAATATAGGGGAGGGAGTTGGTAATCTTGAGAAAAGAAAAGAGATCTTTTTTAGCCAGTTTCTTGATTTCCATGGTTGCCCTGATGGCTACATCAGTTCTGGTACCAGGGATATATATCCAGGGACTGGCCACAGTCTTTGTCAGTGCACTTGTTATCGGATTTATAAATGCAATCATAAAACCTATCTTTACTTTGTTTACACTGCCATTGACTTTCATAACCCTGGGATTGTTTCTTTTTGTTATAAATGGACTGATGTTATTACTGGCAGCAGCCATTGTACCTGGTTTTTATGTCAGCAGCCTTGGTGCAGCTATTCTCGGTTCAATTGTAATCAGTTTCATAAATTGGGTTATAAACCAGGTTTTTAGTTGAGAGCACAGAGTTCTGTGCTCCATATTTTGCTTTTGTTTTTAAGTGTATAAATCCATATCGAAAAAGGATTAACATGTAGAATATAGCAGCAGGATATCAGAAGGATATCTAGAATATATATTATGATAGGAATAATTATTTAAGAAGAAATAATATGAAGAAATAAATAGAGGAAAAGAAGGGTGTTTTTATAGACTGAAAGGGGATTTTCATGGCTGGGAAGATATGGCTTTCATCACCCCATATGAGCGATGAAGGATATGAGATGAAATATATACAGGAAGCTTTTGCAAGCAACTGGATTGCGCCTCTGGGAGAAAATGTAGATGGATTTGAGAGAGAACTGGCTGAAAAGGTAGGGGCAAAGCACGCTGTTGCATTATCTTCAGGGACAGCTGCCATTCATATGGCATTAAAAGCTGTTGGAGTAGGACAAGGAGATATAGTCTTCTGTCAGGATCTCACTTTTGCTGCAACAGTTAATCCGGTTATCTATCAAAAAGCTGTACCTGTTTTTATTGATAGTAATATTGAGACCTGGAATATGGATCCTGAAGCGCTGGAGACAGCTTTTAAGAAGTATCCAGAGGCAAAGGCTGTCGTAATTGTCCATCTATATGGGCTTTCAGCAGACCTGGATTCCATTTTATATTTATGTAAAAATCATAATGTGACTTTAATAGAAGATGCAGCTGAATCTTTAGGTACTGCCTATAAAGGCAAGTATACCGGTACTTTCGGTGATTTTGGCATCTTCTCTTTTAATGGGAATAAGATTATTACAACTTCTGGGGGCGGGATGCTGGTTTCTGATGATGAAGAAAAAATCCGGAAGGTAAGATTCTGGGCTACCCAGGCAAGGGATAAAGCCCGGCACTATCAACACAGTGAGATAGGGTATAACTACAGGATGAGTAATATCCTGGCAGGGATAGGCCGGGGACAGCTGAAGGTACTGGATCAGAGAATTGCAAAGAAAAGGTATATCTATGAATTCTATAAGAGAGAGCTCGGTAACCTGGATGATATAGAAATGATGCCAATAAATGATTGGAATGAACCAAACTGCTGGTTAAGCTGTATTACATTAAGCGGAGATATACGGCCGCTGGATATCATAGAAGCCCTGGAGAAAGAGAATATAGAATCAAGACCCATCTGGAAACCGATGCACATGCAGCCTGTCTTTGCAGATTATGATTTTGTTGGGAATGGGGTATCAGAGCAAATTTATGCCAATGGTGTCTGCCTGCCAAGCGATACCAAGATGACCGATGAGGATTTACACAGGGTATGTGATGTAATTAAGGGGTTGTGGAAATAGTATGCGGAAAATAAACCTGTTTATTAAAAGAATTATTGATATATTGGGTAGTTTAATAGGCCTGATTATTTTTTCGCCACTGTTTGTTATTATAGCAATACTCATCAAACTTACTTCAGAAGGCCCGGTATTTTTCCGGCAGGAACGTCTGGGTAAGGATGGGAAAACCTTTAAGATACTTAAATTCAGGACTATGGTAGTTAATGCTGAAAAAATGGGTGATGGACTTAAAATTAAGAGCGAAAACGACGAAAGAATAACAAAGATAGGCAAAATTTTGAGAGTTACCAGTTTAGATGAACTTCCACAATTGTGGAATGTTCTTATCGGGCAAATGAGTCTTGTCGGGCCACGACCCCCTGCCACTTATTTTCCTTATGATGGTTATGAAAACTATCCGGATTGGGCTAAAAAAAGGTTCTCAATGCGTCCAGGGATAACGGGATTAGCGCAGGTTAAGAGGAGAAACTCCATTAGCTGGGATCAACGGATTATTATAGATAATACATATATTGATTCCTTTAACATTTGGCTTGATATAAAGATCCTGCTTATTACTTTTTGCAGGCTTTTTAGACCAACAAACATCTATAGAGGATAGAGGAAGAATCGTAACATTAACAACAATTAAGATAAAGGTTTTTATTATATAAAATAAAGTGGGGCTGTTAAATGGACATTATAATAATTGGTGCTGGAGGACATTCAAAAATTGTAATAGATATTGTGGAAGAAAATAAAGAGTGGAATATTATAGGGCTTTTAGATGATAATGAGGATCTTCATGGAAAGTATATTTTAAACAAAAAAGTACTGAGTAATATTGAAAGTATAAAGAAATATGATCCAACCACCACAAAATTTGTTCTTAGTATAGGTAACAACAAAGTTAGAAGAGATTTATTTGATAAAATAATAGACTGGGGCTATACACCAGTTAATGTAATCTCTAATAATGTTACTATTTCAAAATATGCAAAATTAGGGGATGGTTTAATAATAAATGCTGGGGTGAAGATCCATCCGGATGTAGTCGTTTATGATAATGTAATTGTTGGTATGAACGCAACAATAAGTCATGATACAATTATAGAAAGAGACGTTCATATTTCACCAGGTGTTCATTTAACTGGTTCCGTATATATAGAATCAGGTGTTGATGTTGGAACAGGGGCAGTAGTAATACCAGGTGTACGTATTAAAAAAAATAGTATTATAGGAGCAGGAGCTGTTGTAACTAGGGATATAGAAGAAAACTCAGTGGCGGTTGGAATACCTGCGAAAGTTATTAAAAGATGTACTGATGCTAATTAGGGCTTACTGAAAAACGCAAGCAGGAACAGAAAAGAAGAACTTTGACAACCGAAAAGGCGACCGCCAAAAATGGGTAAGTAGAGGACAAGTGATAGCAACGGACTGTAGTGAATTGGCGCCAGCGTTATATGATGCAGATAAATATTTTATTTTACCACAGATTGATAAGGAAAACTATTTAGATGAGATTCTTAATATTTGTAAAGAGAATCAAATAAAGGCTGTTTTATCTCTCATTGATCCGGAATTAAGTGTACTTGCAGCCAACAAACAGAAGTTTCTGGACATAGGTACTATTCCAATAGTCTCAGACTATGAAGTAGTGGAGCTATGTTTTGATAAATATAAAATGTATC
>JAAYLO010000010.1 GCA_012521855.1 Halanaerobiaceae bacterium | reverse complement strand
GGTATATATTTCAAATTAATAAAAAATTATATATGATTAGCCCACAAAAAGCATACAGTTTTTACCAAATAATTAATATAAATGGACTAATTCATGACTAAAAATTATTGATTTACCAACACATAAAAACCGCCATAATCCTTTATATATCAACGATTATGTGATATAATAAGGGTATAAATAACAAAACTTTGAGGTGATTTTATGTGGTAAAAAAATATTTTCAACAAATGTCTTTAAATGATGCAGTCTTC
Source organism: Halanaerobiaceae bacterium (assembly GCA_012521855.1). GTDB lineage: Bacteria > Bacillota > Halanaerobiia > Halanaerobiales > DTU029 > JAAYLO01. The sequence goes on along the minus strand of JAAYLO010000010.1, from coordinate 7,202 downwards.
AATATGCCTAAATATCTTCAAAAAACATTATATGAAAGTTGGGCTCAACCTTTTCAAGAGGTAATTTTCCCAGCCATTAATGAAGACCGTTTCTCTGTGTTGTATAGTGATAAACCTTCAAGACCAAATTCACCAGTAAATGTAATCCCAGGTGCTTTAATCTTAAAAGAGATTTTTCAACTATCAGACGAAGAATTAATAGGCTCTATTTATTTTGATACTAGATTCCAATATGCTTTAAGGTTGACCAGTGAAGATAGACCACCAATTTCAATAAATTCGTTTACTAATTTCAGAGTACGTAATTATGACTATTATGAACAAACAGGCATTGACTTAATACAAGAGGAAATAGAAGATCTTTCTAAACTTATCGCTGATGTTCTAGAAATAAAAGGCGATAAAGTTAGAGTCGACTCATTAATGATTGCTTCTTCCTGTAGAAACTTATCAAGAATAGAACTTGTATATACTGTCAATGCACACTTTATTAAGAAATTAGACAAAATAGATAAAGCTCTAATTCCTGAAGAATGCTTAGTATATCTTGAAAAGGGTCATAAAAATGAAACCATCTACAAAACCAGAGATAAAAGCTCAGAATCAAAATTAGAATTCCTGCTTAAACAGTCGAAATTACTATATGATGCTGCTTTAGAAGTTAATTCTAAAATTACTGATACTGAAGAATTCATGATGCTTAAACGGATGCCTGGAGAACAGACTAAAAATGATGATGATGACTTTGATAATCTTACTCCAAACGAGATAGAACCAAAAGAAAACAGTGAAATATCTCCAGATAGTCTTCAAAATCCAAGTGATCCAGATGCAACCTATCGATATAAATATGGTGACAATATTGGATATACTGCAAATCTAGTTGAACAATTTGATGATGAAAATGGTATCATCAAAACTTATGACCTTAAACCAAACATCTATAGTGACCAACAATTTAGTAATGACACGATTGAAAAGCTAAGTGTTGAGCAAAATCAAAATGAAATTCTACAGATGTTAATAGATGGAACATATTTTTCAATAGACCTTGCTAAAAAAGCCCTTTCAAAAGGAATAGAATTAATTCCTGGTGAACTTACTGGTAGAAAACCTGATGACTCTAAATTAAGTTATGGTTCTACTTTCATTGTTGATAAAAAAGAAAATGTAATCTCTGCTTGTTTTAAGGGTCATGAACCTGTCAGTACTAATTATGATGAAGAAAAAGAAATATATACAGCTAAATTTTCTAAAGACATCTGTGCTGAATGTGAATGTATAGAACTGTGTCGGATTAAAGTTCAAAAGCAAATTAATACAGTAAGGTTTAGCAAAAAACGTTATATGTCAGATACCATCCGCGAAAAGATGGATACTAAAGAATATACACAGCTTGCCAACCAACGAGCTGGAGTCGAGGGCCTTCCCTCTGTCTTTAGACGGTGTTACAATGTTGATCGAATGCCAATCAGAGGATTGGTACGATCAAAGATATGGTTTGGATTCAAGGTGGCAGCAAGTAATGTTAAGAAACTGTTCAAGAGACATAAAACAGTTCCTGCATAAAATGTTCCAGCAGTATATTTTCTTTTAATTAATACTTTAGTGCTTTTTAAGGTGTAAAATTATTGTGTTTTTGTTTTACAATCATATATCAATTTAGATCAGATAACAGCAGTCATAGACAGACAGAACAGAAGAATAGAATAAGCAGGTAATATAAAGACAATGACGGTACTTGGTGAAGATAGATTTGTATATACATATAATGACCTGGATCAGGTAAAACAATTACCACACATGTTTATGAGGTATATACCTATTACTTATGATAAAGCAGGCCGGAGAACAGGATTAATCTACTCAAATGGAAAAGAGATCTGCTATAGCTATGATAAACTGGACAGGCTTACAGGTGTTTCCTATCCAGATGGAGAAGTAAAAAAATACAGTTATGATAATGAAGAAAACAGGATCAGTAAGACGGTAATCTCCCTTGAAAGGGAAGAAGAGGTAATAAGCTATACATATGATTTCTCCAACAGAATGATCAGGGCAGGGAATGTCCGGTATGAATATGATAAAAGGGACAGGATGGTCAGGATATTCATTGCTTGTGAAATACAGCGGAGACAAATTAAAGAGGCTCTATGCAGTGGGTAATGGAATAGATGAAGTCCTTATTTGATGCACTGGCAATAAGGCTATATAACGGAGGTATCGGAGAATGAATATAGCCATTATCATTTTAATTGCAATAACAGGGATGATTATGAAAGCAGAGACAAGCAGTATAATACCGGAAAACCGGTCAATATACTTTGTATTAAAAAGTGATTATAGATTTGATAATGGGCATGGTATAAAGATAGTACAGCTGAAAGATATTGAAGAAGAGGAAAAAGGATTCAGGACCATCGAATATTTTGGCACACATATAGAGCTGGATTCTGATTATTATCAGGATTATGGATTCCTGACCATGAAAGATGCTTCAGATATTTTGTATTTAGTCAAATATGATAAACCCTGGGAGACGACTAGATTCAGTATCAGTGATGTGGGCATAAGATTTCCATTAAGGAAAGATGGGAAAACATATTTTGGATTGAATATAGGAAAATATCTGGCCTTGATGGATATAGATAGTTTTGAGGTTGAGGAGTATGAGGTAAAGGAAGGAAATATGGCATATGAGCTAATTCAGGAGGAGCTGGACTATCTGGGTTTTGATGTTATAGATGGGGAATTAAAAATAATACCGAAAAATGAGGTATCATACAGGTATCAGCCTCCGGCAGAAATAATCGGTGATGCAGATACAGCTGCTGTCTGTTTGAATAATGAAAAATATGTAGTTATACAATTAAATACTTATGATGATAAAATGTTAAATAAAAAGACTACATTAGCAGTAATGGATAAAAGGACAAATATTTGGGATAGTTATGATATAAGAGGTAAGAGCAATTGGACAGAGATTTTTCCCCCTTATATATTATACAGAATAGGTACAGCAAAGGCAATGTGGGAACCCCCGACATATACCGGGGAATATGTAATTGTAAATTATGAAACTAAAAACATGGGAGAATTTTTTCTGGAACCCCCGGCAGATATATATTATACAGATAGTGAATGTATAATAGCAAAGAGCCGGGAAAGGCTTTTATATATACCGATTACAGCAGGTGAGGTAAAAGTAGAGCAGGCAGTACCAATATATGAAGAAGGTGAAGATAAGGGGGCCTTAATGCAGATCATTGACGGCATTTTTATAGGCCCGGCAGAAATACCGGAGGAGATAATGATTGCAAAAGCAAAGGACACCAATGATTTGGCAGAGGAATTATACAGGGATGGAGAAATAGATGAGGCCATATTTTATTATGAACTTGCCCTTGAATATGATCCAGAGTACGCACAGGCCTACAGCAATCTGGGACTGGCTTATTATAAGATGAGAAGATATGATAAGTCTATAGAAAACAGCCGGGAAGCCATTGAACTGACAGATAATGATATCATAAAGGCCAGCTCATATTACAACATCGCCATGGCCTATGAGGCAATGGGGGAATGGGAGAAGGCCCTGGAGAATTACAGGAAAGCTTTAGAACACAGGGATCATGATGCATATAGAGAGGGAATTGAAAGGATGGAAATGAAATTAAAGGAGTGATACTACAGGCCGGGTTTTCACCTGGCCTGTAACATAATAACAGTGGCTTTATTAAAGGGATTTGTGGTTAAGATCAAAAAATGATATAAACCAGGAAACAGATTAGTCATTTCTGGTAATAGGTTTGAAATAATAAATTGTCTCCGTGAGGAAAAGTAAGAACAGGATACTGTATTTACCTGTAATAGATGGGATAAGGAGAATAGAAAGTTTATTTCTTGGGCCTGTAGAAGTACCGGAAGAAATATTCATAAAAAAGGCTGAGAAAGACAATAAAAGGGGAGGGTAATTTTAAAATATGGAAGATAAAAACAGTACTATTGGTCAATCTATTTTAGTACTGGAATACTATCCTGACTGTGCTCCGGCATATTGTAATCTGGGCTTATATAATATTCCTTACGAAAATGGTATTGAATATAGCCTGAAAGCGATAGAATTGAGTGAAGATGAAATAATAAAAGCCAGAGCATATAATAATATAGGTATGGCTTATGAGAAACCGCAGGAGTTAATGATTATCCTGTTTCGGTAGTAAGTAAATATTATGTATCAGGAATTATGAAATGAATATATATTTGGAATAATACCGGAAATTATTTTAATTTTTATTAATAAAAAAAACTTGATAAGATAAAAGAGGAGTAGAGCTTATGAGATTATATTATAAAAATTAATTTACCGGTAAGCCAGAGGGTCTCCTGGCTTTATTAATTATTGTAAAAGGACAAAATAAAAATACAAAAAATACCAAAAGCATGATATAATAAAAATTACAGGAATTAAAAGAAAAATATAAAAGGAGGGGGAGAAAGATGGGGGAAGGCCAGGTTTTAACATATGAAAATATAAGGGTAAAGGATTTTGAATTTAAACAGATATACAAAATAGAGATCAGGAAAGAGGTAAATGAACATGACACCCTGTATCTGTATGGATTGCTTTCAGAAGAAAAGAAGGACAATTATATTAAAAGCACTAATGAGAAGAGTGAGATCAATGTAATATATAAACATACAGATAATGAAGAGACACTGTTTAAAGGACTTATATCAGAAATAAATTTAACTGTCGCACAGCAATGTTATTATCTGGAGATTAAAGGCATATCCTGTACATCATTACTGGATGTAAAGAGAACCTGCCGGTCTTTTCAGGATATCAGTATGACATATGAGGAATTGGCAAAGGAGATTATCAAGGACTATGAACAGGCAGATGTAAAATATAATGCCGATAAAGAAGAATTGGAGCACCTTCTGGTTCAATATGGGGAAACCGACTGGGAGTTTTTAAAAAGGGCAGCATCTAAAATCAATACTGTACTGGTATCAAACAGCACTCATCCTGATGAGGGTATAAGATTCCATTTCGGGATAGAAAAGGGCAGTACCAGGGAAATTGAAGAGTTTAATTATACGATCAGAAAAAGGATCAGGAGCTTTAATAAAATGAAGGAAAACTATGCAGAAGATATCAGCCACAGGGATTTTGAGTATTATGATTTACAGTCCACTGAGATCTTTGATGTGGGAAACAAGGTGAAGTTTATGGAACAGGACTTATATGTCCAGTCAGTATATATACACATGGAAGACGGGATTTTAAAAGGAGAATATAAACTGTCCAGTATAAATGGTATATTTCAAGAGAAGTTGACAAACCAGAACTTAATAGGTCTCAGTTTAGCTGGAAAGGTCCTGGAAGTAAAGGAGGACAAGGTAAAGGTTCATCTTGATATAGATGAAGAACAGGATAAAAGTAAGGCTGTTTTACTCCCATATAGTACAGGCTATACAGCTGCAAATAATACAGGTATATATATAATGCCTGAAGTAGACGATATAGTTTATCTTTATTTCCCGGATGATAATGAAGAGAATGCCTTTATAAAGTGTTCAATCCGTCAGGAATTGAAAGGAGGAGATAAAGTATCTGATCCGGATGTAAAATATATACGGACCAATTTCGGCAAAGAGATAAGATTGAGCAGGCATGATATTATTATATCTTCACTGGATGATGAGATATATATAAGGATAAATGATGAAGATGGAATAGAGATAATAAGTTCAGAAAATGTGAGAATATCTGCGAAGAAAAATATGGATATAAATGTCGGGGCCAATATGGCCATTAATGTAGGTGCTAATCTGGCTATAAATGCCGGTAAGGATTTGAGCATTAAGTGTAGGAACAGCAATATAAAAATGGGACAGGATATCGATTTGAAGGGCAAAAAAGTAAATATAAATTAGGGGTGATCATGATGGCTGAATATGTCTGTGAAGGAGCACTCTTAAAATGCTCATTTGGTGATGAAGAAAGCAAGCTTAAGGTTCCTGTGAATAACAGGGTATATATCAGGGGGAATCCTGTAGCCAGAATGACTGATAATATACCATTAACAAATATACAGGCTTTTGGAAACTGCAGCAGCCTGGTCAATCCAACTGTAGCGGCTGCTACGGCAGCCAACGGCGGAGTTCTAAAAAAAATGCCCTGTGTGCCCGTTATACCTGCACCATGGATTGAGGTGAAAACAAATACCACTTCAGGAAGTATCCCCCTTTTGACTACAAAGAGCAAACTTATGTGTATGTGGGCAGGAGTGATAGAGGTCAAGGACCCGGGTTAGCTGAAAAAATAAGCAGGCAGAAGAAAAATAATTAGAAATCAGGTGATGAATGTGTATTATGTTTTGAAACAGGATTTTTATGCATTTGATTATTTGTTTGAACTGGATAGTCTGCCCCTGACACTAAACACCACGGCAATCTATAAAAATGAATGGCAGCATATCAGTGATACAGAGGAAATAATTGATATTGTAAACAGGACATCAGAAAAGCTTACTGATTTTTATTATATTGATATACCGCTAATATCACATAAATTTAAAATATTACTGGATGACCTTGATGTCAAAAATACTTTTTATAAACCCATCTTTCTGAGAGACATGTCAGATATAAGCCGGGATGTCTTCGAATACTATCTCATGCTGGCAGGAGAAGTTGATTGTGTCAACTGGGATAATGTTGATTATATAGAAAGCCCCCTTTCAAAATTAAAAGAAATAAAGGGTGGTTTTGAAATAGACAGATCAAAAACAGGGGATTTTAAGATCTTCAAAATAAAGGGGGTATTGGCCAGGTTTTATATTATAAATGAGGAGTTGAAGGAAAGGATTGTTGAAGAGGGGCTGAAGGGTATTTCTATAGTTGAAACCACTCAATACAGGGATTGATCAGGATGAGATACTATATTTTGAAAGAGAATAGCAGAATATCGAATAAGCCGGTACTGGCTGGTATCAGTAAGTATATTGATGTTTTCAGGGTAAAAAAAAGTGAGATTCAATTTATAGATAAAAACCCTGCAGCTGTACATCTAATTGATCAGGATAGATATGATTTTGTAGATTTTATCAGTGATCCTGTTCCTTTAATCTCCGGTCAAATGAAGGATATACTGGATGATCTTGAGATAAAAAATGTATTTTACAAACCTGTTG
>JAAYLO010000089.1 GCA_012521855.1 Halanaerobiaceae bacterium | reverse complement strand
GATGCAGCATTTGCTGCAATAAAATGCCTGGCATTTTAATAACAGAAGGAGTCTTTTTTTAAAATCCAAAGAAAACTTGACACTATCGCAGGGACTGCTTTCTTGACAGTTGCATTGAAAAGATATAAAATAGTATCAGGCGTTTTCCCGATTTTAAGAAATATATATATATATAACTAAATAAAGATTGGGGGTGAATGTGATTTCTGGAGGTGTAATTTATGCGATAATATCAATACCTATAGGGATTATTATAGGTTATTTTATTAGAAAATATATAGCTGAAGCTAAAATTCAATCTGCTGAAGAAGAGGCAAAAAAAATTCGTGAAACAGCAGCCAGAGAAACCGAGTCAAAGCAAAGAGAAATAATATTAGAAGCTAAAGAAGAAGCTCATCGAATAAAGGAAGAGATAGACAGAGAAGTTCAAAAAAGAAGAAGCGAATTACAGAGATTAGAAAACCGCTTAATGCATAAGGAAGAAGCTCTTGATAAAAAAGCTGAAATACTGGAAAGAAAAGAACAGAGTGTTAGAGACAAAGAAAATTATTTAAACAATCTTGAAAAAGAACTGAATGTCTTGAAAATGAAAGAAACAGAAATACTTGAGCAGATTTCCAAATTTACTGAAAAAGAAGCTAAAGAATTTCTCTTTAAACAGGTAGAGGAAGAACTGGAGCATGAATTTGCTAAACTTATTAAGGAAAAAGAAACTAAAGCAAAAGAAGAAGCAGAAAAAAATGCCCGTGAAATTATTTCTTTAGCAATACAGAGGTGTGCTGCTGAACATGTTGCTGAAACTACTATTTCTGTGGTTTCTTTACCGAATGATGAAATGAAGGGTAGAATTATCGGCCGTGAAGGTAGAAATATAAGAACTCTTGAAAATTTAACAGGGATTGATCTAATAATTGATGATACTCCTGAAGCAGTTGTAATTTCAGGTTTTGATCCAATCAGACGCGAAATTGCAAGAATTGCACTGGAAAAATTGATTATGGACGGCAGAATTCATCCTGCACGAATCGAAGAAATGGTAGAAAAAGCACGAAATGAACTGGAAGCACATATCAAAGAAGTCGGCGAACAGGCTACTTTTGACACAGGTGTACATGGATTACATCCTGAGCTGATAAAATTACTTGGCAGATTAAAATATAGAACAAGCTATGGGCAAAATGTATTACAACATTCTCTGGAAGTTGCTCATCTGGCAGGGATTATGGCTTCTGAATTAGGAGTTGATGTAAATCTTGCCAAAAGAGGCGGATTACTTCATGATATTGGAAAAGCTGTAGATCATGAAGTAGAGGGACCACATATAAAAATCGGTGTTGATTTAGCGCGGAAATATGGAGAGTCTCAAAAGGTAATACACTGTATTGAAGCCCATCACGGTGATACTGAATTCAATTCTCTGGAAGCAGTACTGGTTTCTGCAGCTGATGCAATTTCTGCTGCCAGGCCTGGAGCCAGAAGGGAAACGCTGGAAACCTATATAAAGAGACTGGAGGAGTTAGAAAAAATTGCCTACAGTTATAAAGGGGTTGAAACTGCTTATGCAATTCAGGCTGGTAGAGAGATAAGGGTTATAGTTGAAGCAGATATTATAGATGATGCTGCAGCAAGTAAAGTTGCCAGGGATTTGTCTAAAGATATTGAGGAGAATTTAGACTACCCTGGACAAATCAAGGTAGTTGTCACACGGGAAATCAGATCTATTGAATATGCAAAATACAGTGGAAAACAAGGGCTCGTTTCTGGGAGCCTTTTTTGAAATAGAATATTTGAAGAAAGGGAAAAGATATGAATATACTTCTCCTGGGAGATATTGTTGGGAGAACAGGCAGAAAAGCGGTAAAAGATCAATTGCCTGTTTTGATTGAAGAATACAGGGTTGATTTTGTAATTGCCAATGGAGAAAATGCGGCAGGCGGTTTTGGCCTGACAGAACAGCTTGCAGATGATTTATTTTCATATGGTATAAATGTAATAACGATGGGCAACCATACCTGGTCTAATAGTTCAATTTTTAGCTTTATAGATAATGAAAAAAGGCTTATTAGACCTTTGAATTACAATAAAGATACACCCGGGAAGGGATGGACTGTTCTTAAATACGGAAATACAAACATTGCTGTTATCAATCTTATTGGTCAAATATTTATGAATGGAAATAATTCTCCCTTTGATGAATTTGATAAAAATATATTAGAAATAAAAGAAAAATCTGATATAATTATTATAGACTTTCATGCAGAAGCAACGGGAGAAAAACTGGCTTTTGCAAATTATATAGATGGTCAGGTCAGTGCAGTTGTTGGAACGCATACACATGTCCAGACTTCTGATGAAATGATCTTACCGAATGGTACTGCTTACATAACTGATCTGGGAATGTGCGGTGCTATTGATTCAATTCTTGGAATGAACAAAAAGAATATTATAGAACGTTTCCGCACTGGGATTCCTGAAAGATATATAGTGAAGGAAGGTGCTTATAAGATAGAAGG
>JAAYLO010000088.1 GCA_012521855.1 Halanaerobiaceae bacterium | reverse complement strand
TATATAGATCAACGCCTGGAAGAAGAGATAAATACCCTGGATGATGAAAACAGAAGGGCTTTTCTGCAGGAAGAGGTTCAGTTTCCTCTCAGGCAGCGGGTCATTGATTTACAACAGCAGCAGGCCGTCAATCAACAGGGGATATTTGCTATTGAGGTAATAAAAAAGAATAACCGGGAATTGATCCGGGGAATAGACAGGGCCAAAATGGTAACAGTAAATGCCCTGAAGATTGCAGTGATAGTTTCTCAGGCCCTGGCTGACCAGCAGCTTGTACTGGAGAAAATTAATGCCCTCAACACGACAACCAGTAATTTGATATCAGGAACCTCAAAGAAAATGAAGGAACAGGGAGCTGAAATACAGAGACAGGCTTCATCTGCCATGCTGGATCTTGACAGCCTGAAGGAGGCTTTTCAGGATATAAATGAGGCCCTGAATGAAATCAAAGTATTCAGAATGAAGGCATTGCCCAAAATGAAAGAATCCATTGATGAATTCAACAAGCTTATTGCCGAAGGGCAAAGGAAGCTGGAGGAATTATATGAGAGTGAAGAGTTAAATAGTCCGGCTGATAAATAACAAACGTAAGTAAGGTGAAGTCATTTGGATAAAACAATGGTCATAAAAAAAATAATACCTTTTCTTATTGGACTGGAAATTATTCTTTTTTCTGAAAACCTGCAGAAATTCGGAATAGGTCTGATCACAGGTGCCTTACTTGTTGAAATATTAAATTATAAATATAAAAATGCAAAAGATGAGCTGAAAGAAAATAAAGCAATTATAAAGCTTGAAGATATCGATATATCCAGTGAAAACATTTCGTTTAAGAAAGATATTGTTGAATTCATAGAGGAGTTAAGACTAAGGTTTACTGAGCTGATAGACTCAAGTTATTATCAGGAGACCGCCAGACTGGCTTTAAAACAATTACTCCGGGTGATAGATAAATTCGAAAAGTTCAAGAACATTCTTGATGTAAAACTGGAAGAGGAAGAATTGACCTATAAGAAATTTATGAGTGTAACAGAAGAGGTTTACTATAATATTCTGGATAATCTGCAAAAGATCATGGATATCTACAGTTCCATTGAAGATATTGATCCTGGCTATATAGAATACAGAATAGAAAAATTAGAAAAAAAAGAAGATCTGGACAGGGAGACGGTGAAAGAATTGAAAACCCTCAAGGAACGGAGAAATATGTTGTTTCATGAACTTACTGCTATAGAAAAATATATATCAATAAACGAAAAAGCAATGACTGATATAGATTATATGAAAATAAAACTGGCCAGGTTAAATATATCAAAAGGACAGGCCAGGAGGGAATTTGAGCTGAGTTTAGCTGACTTAAGAAAGACTGCTGAGCGTATCAGTGATTATTCTGATTAGTTTTTGAAAGGAGATATCATGGAATATATTTTATTTGCATTTACCGGAATTAATATCTTGCCTTCTGTTTTACTGATTTTAATAATATTCTACTGGCTCCTCATTATCCTGGGGATTTTTTCCTTTGAAATAATAGATTTTGATATAGATTTTGGCCTGGATTTTAATATAGATATAGGCCTTGATTTTGAATCAGGCATGTTTTTTGACGGCGGAATTGAACTGGAAGAGAATAATTCCCGCCCTTCAAAATGTAAATTGTTTTTTTACAGGCTCTTAAAATTTCTTAATATCGGCACAGTACCGATAATGATTTATTTATCAATTTTGATTCTGGTCTGGTGGATTTTATCCATGCTGGTATATTATATAAATATTTCACCTGATTCCATGATGGGGGGATTGATCTGCCTGCAGAATTTTGTTATTGCAGTATTCCTGGCCAAAGCTATTACTGAACCACTGAAAGCTTTATTTTCCGCTATGGAAGATAGAAGAGATATAAAGATAATCGGAAAAACGGCCACTCTAAAATCAAGTGTCAAGGCTGGCAGGATAGTCCAGGCTGTAATCCATGAAAAGCATTATCCCATAACAATCAATGTAAAATCACTTGGTGAACCTATCATGAAGGGCAGCCGTGTTATTGTAGTTTCAAGGGATGAAAAAAAGAATCTATATATTGTTAAAGAGATAATAGATAAAAACCAGAACGAGTTACTATAATTGTAATAATTGTTGAAAAGGGGGGAGATGAAAAAGTGATAGTTGATTTTGATGAAAAATATGGAGTAACTGAGCCGCTTGAATACTCGAATATTCTTTATAATAATAAGTTAAAAATACAGAGGGGGGTATTATAGTGTTAAGCATGATTGCTTATGTAGTGGTAGGAGTTGTTCTGCTTATTTTTGTAGGTTTTCCTATGGTATTACTCTTATTTTATAAGAAAGTAGAACAGGGGTATGCAATTGTAAGAAATGGAATTGGCGGCTCCAAGGTTTCTTTTACAGGAATGTGGATAGTACCTATTCTGCACCACTGGGAGAAGATGGATGTTTCTATCAAAAGAGTAGAGATAGAACGAAGCGGGAAAGACGGCCTGGTCTGTAAAGACAATCTCAGGGCAGATATTAAAGTTGCATTTTTTGTCGGTGTAAACCATACAGAAGAAGATGTTTTGAGAGTGGCTAAAGCCCTCGGTACACAGAAGGCATCTGATACAGAAACACTGATGGAGTTTTTTGATGCAAAATTTTCAGAGGCATTGAAGACAGTTGGTAAGAAATTTGAATTTACTCAACTATATACTGAAAGAGATACCTTTAAAGAAGAGATCCTTCAGACAATAGGAACTGACCTGAATGGTTATATAC
>JAAYLO010000087.1 GCA_012521855.1 Halanaerobiaceae bacterium | reverse complement strand
GTATTATTTTTTCCTCTATCTAAACCGTTTTAGTTTATGTTGGACTTTACAGGAAAAAAAGCGAAAGCAGGTTGTTTTTAACTAAACCGATTTAGTTTTTATTAGCGGGCATATGTGTCTTTGTAAGTAAATTAGAGAGGAGATTTATTTATGAAAAGAGTCAAATTGCTGGGCTATTTATTCATTCTTCCAGCTGTTACCGCCATGATTTTTGTCCATATCATTCCAATGGGTTGGGGAATCCTCATCAGTTTCAGGGATTTAAACATCAGGAATATCAGGGACTGGAGAACTGCCCCTTTTGTTAAATTAGACAATTACTTTTCTGCCTTCGATAATGTATCTACCATATCCAAAAGATATATACAGAGCCTGAAAAATATCCTTGTTTATGGTTTCTTCACCATAACTATTGGCTTCTTTCTGGCCCTTGGTGTAGCCCTGATATTAAATAAACCCTTTTATGGAAGAACTTTTGTAAGAGGATTAATTCTCATACCATATATAACCCCTGATTCTGTTGCCTTCAACTTCTGGCGCTTCATTTTTCAAAACAGAATCGGCATACTCAATGAAATGTTATTGAGGATAGGAATTATAAAAGAGCCTGTCATGTGGCTGGTAGGCAAGAACACCCTGGCTGCAGTCATTATTGCTTCCATCTGGAAGGGATGGCCGTTAACTTCACTGATGTTACTGGCCGGCCTGCAGACAATTCCCCAGCCTGTCTATGAAGCTGCCCGGATTGACGGGGCCAGTGCCTGGCAGTGCTTTAAGTATATTACCTTGCCATATATAAAACCTGTGATAAAAACAATTATGATCATGAATATTCTGTGGAATTTCCATGCTTATAATCAATTCAGGGTTTTATTCGGCTCAAATCCAGGAATACATGCTGAAGTTCCAAATACACTGATAATGCGTGAAGCCTTCGAGCACTACAACTATGGTTTAGGTTCTGCTCTGTCTGTAATATTGATGCTGATCATGTTGACGATTACCTTGCTTTATTTATATTTCTTCCGGTTCAGAAAAGAAGAAGACTAAAGGGAGTGAAAAAATGTCCAGAAGAACACATTTGCAAAATGTCTTATTTTATCTTGTTGTCATTATTATACTGCTCTTTGTCCTGGGTCCATATTGCTGGATGATTTCCAGTTCATTTAAAACATCACTGGAAATCCAGGGGATGAAACCTACCTGGATACCTCAAACCTTTACTCTGGATAATTATAAAGAAATGAATAAAACTGTACCGATTTTCTCCTATTTCAAAAACAGCCTTATTGTCAGCGGAGGCACCATGATTTTTTCACTGATTCTAAGTACTCTGGCTGCATATGGAATCTCCAGATTCAGATTCAGGGGCAGAAATCTATATGTTGTCATCTTGATGGCTACACAGATGCTCCCCGGCATTCTTTTCGTAATACCCTATTTCATGCTTTTTACCTGGATAAAAAACACTTTCGGTATACCCATGACAAATACTTTTCATGGCCTGATCTTTACTTATACATCCTTTGCTTTACCTTTCTCTATCTTAATGCTCAGAAACTACCTGGATTCTGTTCCAAAGAGTATAGATGAGCAGGCCTTGATTGATGGCTGTACAAGATTCCAGGCTTTATACAAAATTATAATCCCTCTGGCAAAACCAGGATTGGCAGCTATGGGTATATATTCATTTATTATGGGCTGGAATGAAATACTTTTTGCCACTATTTTGACCAGTACAAAAACCAAAACCATTGCCCTTGGTTTACTGCAATATATCACTCAAAACCAGGCCCGTTGGGGACAAATGATGGCAGCCTGTATTATTGCCAGCCTGCCAATAATAATAATCTTTACTAGTTATCAAAAACATATTGTTCAGGGCCTTGTGGCAGGAGCCACAAAAGGCTAAATATTATATCAGGGAGGTGGTTTTTTAAAAAGGATCCGTTATTTTCTTGATTCTTGTTTGCGTCGGATATTATCTTGTAACTAAATATTATAGGAGGTTTAATTAAATGAAAAAAATATTGTTTGTCGTAACTCTTATGCTTACACTTGTAGCCGGTACTCTTGCCCATGCTACAGAAATTACCTTCTGGGCAATGAATAATGCTCCATCAGATGTGCATATTGCCTGGATGAATCAGAAAGCCGCTGAATTTGAAGCAAAAACAGGTATTAAGGTTGTATTTGAAGAAATCGGCTGGGGAGACGGCCCCCGTATTATGAATGCCATAATTACAGGTGAAGGTGCTCATGTCTTCCAGTTAGGTACTACCTGGAATCCTGAATATGCAGCAACAGGCGGACTGGTAGAAATAGATATAAATGAATTTGGCGGTGCTGACAAATTCTTTGCAGCCAACCTGGAATCCACCATCCTTGATGGTAAATATTATGGTGTACCATGGTTTGCTGAAACAAGAGTATTATTCTACAACACAGAAATGTTTGAACAGGCAGGTGTCAGACCACCTCAAACCTATGAACAGTTAATTAAAGTTGGTAAAGAATTAATTAAAGTACATGGTGAAGGAAAAGCTATCGCAACAGCCGGTACAAATGCCTGGGATTTAATCCATAACTGGGCTATAATCCTCTGGGCCCACGGCGGCGATATGCTTAATGAAGACAACACAGCTGCTGTCTTTAACTCCCCGGCTGGTGTTGCCGCAATGGATTATTGGGTAAGCCTGGTTCAGCTGGGCCTCGCTGATAAAGCATGTGCAGAATACAATCAGCCTCAGGCTGACGCTGCCTTTATAAACGGCGATGCTGCTATGGCATTCATGGGCCCCTGGAATATCGCTGATATCGAACATGATAATCCCGGCCTGAAATATTCAATAGTTGAACCGCCGGCAGGACCTTATGGAAGAGCTTCCTTCTCTGGCGGAAGTAACCTTGCCATAAGAAACAATGCCTCTAAAGAAGAAATAAGGGCTGCCATAGAATGGGTTAAATTCCTGGTAAGCGATGATGTGCTGGCAGATTATACCAAAAACCTGACCAAGATGATACCTGCTAACAAAGCAGCTCTTGAAGATCCATATTATGACAATGAACTATGGCAGACCTTCATTACTACTCTGAGCTATGCAACTGCATATCCTGCAATCCCTGAGTGGGGTCCAATTGAAGGTGTTATTCAGACCAACTTTGGTAATGTGTTATCAGACTTTGTTAATGGCACATTTGATGATAAAACTTCAAAAGGATACCTTGATGCAGCTGTTGCAGAGGTAAATGCCATTCTTAGCAAATAAAAACATTATCAATTAGTAAACCCTTATGATTTTTTCATAACACTCCGTCAATCTGTTCCGGGGTAATATAATAAAATATTACCCCGGAAACAAATTGATTTTATTAGCTTTATATATCAGGCCAGCTCTTTATCAATTATTTCACTTATTTCTTTTTCTATTTTTTCTAAAAGCGCCTCATCTTTTCCTTCCAGCATGATCCTGATGAGCGGTTCTGTCCCGGAAGCCCGCACAAAAATCCTTCCCTTACCTGCCAGTTCTTCTTCAGCCTTTTCAATGGCTTTTTTTATTAACTCATAATCTTCCCAATTTTTGTTTTTCACTTTTATATTCTTTAATCTCTGCGGCCATGTTTTCATTACAGATGATAATTCTCCAATACTTTTCCCTGTCTTTTTAACAATAGCACAGGTCTGGATAGCTGTCAGAATCCCGTCACCGGTTCTATTGTAATCAAGGAAAATAATGTGTCCGGATTGTTCTCCGCCCAGATTATATCCATTCTTAAGCATCTCTGCGAGTACATATCTGTCACCATTTTCTGCTACGACAACCTTTCCTCCACTCTCATTTATAGTTTCATGTAAACCCAGATTACTATAAGGAGTTACAACAAGGGTGTTCTCTTTCAGCCTGTTATTTTTCATCATATCCAGACTACAGACAGCCATAATTTTATCTCCATCAATAAGCTCTCCATTTTCATCGACCATGATCACCCGGTCAGCATCTCCGTCATGGGCAATACCAAGATCTGCCCCTTCTTCCCTGACAATTTTCTGGATCATTTCCGGATGTGTTGAACCGCAATTGAGATTGATCTTTTCTCCTGAAGGACTATTATTGATGACAATAAGCTCTGCTCCCAGGCTCCTGAGCACTTCTGGAGCCACCCGGTAAGCAGCCCCGCAGGCACAGTCAAGCACTACCTTTAAACCGCTAAAATCAAGAGCAACACTATTGATTAAATAATCCATGTATTTTGTAATGAGTTCTTCCCCATGTTCTATTCTCCCTATCCCGGTTGAAATTGGTGAAGGTATTTCGTCATACTCTTCTTCCAATATCCCCTCTATACTGTTTTCCATCTCATCTGTCAGTTTATAGCCTTCTTTATCAAAAAACTTAATACCATTATCTTCAATTGGATTATGTGAAGCTGAGATCATCACTGCTCCATCAACATCAGAGATTGAGGTAAGGTAAGAAACCCCTGGAGTAGGAATTACCCCCAGTTTTATCACATCAATTCCAACTGAATTCATCCCTGCGGCCAGTGCTGACTCCAGCATATCACCGGAAAGACGTGTATCCTTGCCAATCAAGATCCGGGGTTTTCTTTTTTTTGTATCTTTCGTTAAATAAAAACCCGCTGCACGGGCAAGCCTGTATACCAGCTCACCGGTCAATTCTTTATTTGCTATACCTCTGACACCATCTGTTCCAAATAGATTCCCCAATTTTATCATCTCCCGTTTATAACATATGAGTCTTTTTCATAATTTGTTATTTTTTTATTAATTCCTTGTATTTTTCAAATAACAACTTGTCCTGTATATATCAATTAATATATAATAATAT
>JAAYLO010000086.1 GCA_012521855.1 Halanaerobiaceae bacterium | reverse complement strand
TAGTAATATTTTTTTATTTCTGATATAATATAATTACAAACAATTAGTAAAAACATCTTAAAAAGATTAAAAGGAAATATATAAATCATGAAGAATATAATATGTATAAGGATTATATAGAAAGGAGGCTGTAAATTGAGAAGGGAGATTTGTTCTGTGTTATTATTCATATTGCTTTTGTTTTCCTGTAAAGCATTGGCCGGTACTGATGAATTTATATCATTTGATAATCCGGAATTAGTAAGAAATGTTTTACAGAAGCCATATGAACTCGCCTTGATTGATTTACGCCTCCCTGAAGAAGATTATCCGGTCCTGAACAAGAAGGCCCAGGATAAACTCTTTAATCTCGTTTCATTGTACGGTAACCGGGAATCTGAACAGGATTCATTGTATTATTCCAGATATATAGAAATTTCAGATTACAATTTTGAAAACACATATATCAATGCGAATGTAAACAGAATATCACTCAATCCATTGCCGGGTGTATTGGTGGATGCAGAATATGATAAAACTGAAGAGGATAATACGATAGAAGAAAATGCAAATATAAGCCTGAGTTACTGGATGAACAACCGGACTTTACTCAGGGCTGAATATGGAAGGGAAAACAGAGAATGGTGGAGTATTTCCGATGAAGATATCAGTAATAGTACGATTCTTTATAATGAAGAGGTTAATGAAACAGGAAGACTGGGAATCTCGTACCAGAGCAACAAGTACTTGACCTTTTCAGCGGATTATATAAATAAAGATTTCCCTGCACTGGATAGTGATTATAGTACAGTTTTTGGTATTGAATATAAGGATATTTTAGGCAGTGTAAAATACCATTATCAAATGGATTTTGGCGAGGAAAATGCCAGAGCAACGGGACTTGAGCTTGCTTATAAGGATCTGGCTACATTTAATGCAACATATAAGATATATAACAGAAAAGAGCTGGAAGAACAATTAAGTCAATGGGATTTTGGTCTTGACCTGAATATAAATGCTCTCTCAACTCTTTCTCTTGAATATCAAATAAAACCACTGGGAGTTACAGAAGAAGACGTTAATGAGGCAAATATAAAGGCACAGTTGGAAATCAAGTTTTAAAGAGGTGAGTTTTGTGACTGAATTTAAATCTTTTGTAAAAAGGACAATATATGTTGTTTTGCCTGTAATCCTCTTTACTGTTTATTGTATTCCCATTCAGGCAGATGTTATTCCGATTAAAGACCTGGAAAGGGCTGAACTTATATTATATGGAACAATATCAGATAGTGCCATATTGCAGAGAGTAGATACACTGGAGACTGCCCTTTTTGGTGAGAAAACAAAGGAATCCATTATAGCAAGGGCACAGAGAGTTGCCAGCGCTGTCTTTGATAATGAAAATGGATTGTCTCTGCAGTTACTGGTTAATATTATGGAATGGACGCTTTTCAGTGAGATAAAACAGGGCTGTCTGATTGAACGAGTTGATAATCTGGAAATGAATGTGTATGGGGAAGTAAAATATGATGGTCTGATGAAGAGAGTAGAGACAATGGCATCTTTACTGGTACCTTTAGATATACTGGAGGCAGATTATGTTCAAATACCAAAGGGAGAGGAAATACACATAAAACTATTGGAAGAGATTAATACTGCAGTGATAAAAAAGGGAGTCCTGATAGATTTTGTAATTGAGAAGAATTATAAGATAGATGGGTATCTGGTAATACCGGCTGGTACCAGGGGAACACTGCAGGTAACGGACCTGGAGAGAGCAGGAAATTTCGGAAAGGATGCCAGTATAACCTTAAAAATAAATGATATCCAGGCTTTCGATACAACCACGATTCCATTGAATCTGAAACTGGATAAAGAGAACAATTCAAAGGAAATAGCTTTAGGGGTTGGTCTCCTGGGGACAATTATAGTAAGTAATCCAGTGGGTTTTGTGGCCAGTTATTTTCTCAAGGGCAAGGAGATTGTAATTCCGTCCGGTACTGTTATAAGGACACAGGTCATGGAAGATGTGGAGGTTTATACTGTAAAAATGATGTAAATAACTTAATAATAATAATGAAATATGTAAAGAAACCTGTTCAGTTTTACTGAATAGGTTTTTCTTTTCCAATGATTACTTGCAGGTAAATAGTGCATGGAAAGAGAATTACTAAATAAAAAGAAAATTATTATATACAGTTCCCGGTAAATGAAAGGTGATAAATTTGGACAGGAAATATTTTTATATTATAGTGATAATATTGTTCAGTCTCTCTGTTTCTGCGGAGGAGCTGCCAGGCCCTTTTATCTTGAGTGCAGATAATGAAATATTACTGGATAATTATGAAAAGCTGTTAATTGCCAGTGGAAATGCCTCCTTTGAAATGGAGGATATTCTCGTAAAAGCGGATCAAATAACAGTTTTCAGCAATGAGAATTTTATACTTGCTGAAGGAACTGGTTTAACGATAAAAATAGGGGAACAGCTTTTTGAAGGAAGCAGATTAGAATTTAACTATCAGAATATGACAGGCTCACTGGAGGATATGCATTCCAGGATTAATGAACTATCCATAAACGGGTCCAGGATCAGTCTGGTTAAAACAGGAAATTATGAGATAGAAAAGGTCCAATTGACTCCCTGTAAATTTGAGGAACCGCACTACTCCATTACAGCAAAAAAAGTAATTGTTTATCCGGGTGACAGGATTACCGCCAGAGGTGTCTGGCTTAATTTTGCAGGACATAAGGTCTTTTATCTGCCATCATATACACTGAAGTATCATTCTGAAACAGCCAGTTTTGAGAATACATCTTTTGTAAATGAATTGGGATACAGGGATGGTATTTATCTGACGATGGTTTATCCCTATGAGTTTTCCGGGGATTTTAGCGGTGAAATACGGGGAGAGATAAATCAATATGGAGATAAAAACATTGTTATGGAAAATATCCTTAAATTAAAGCCTGATCTCTTTCTATTAAACTCATACCTGTATCAGTATATCATTGAAGATGATGGAACTTTATCCAGAAAAAATGAGATGAAAGCAGGGTTAAATTTTAAAAGACAGGGAATAGACATATATACAGGTATAAAAAAAGATTTCCTCTCTGAAAGTATTTTTTATGAACTTAATGGTAAATACAGGCTTGGGAAATTTACTTTTAATTACTTTAATGAATTTAAGGATAATGAGCTTAATAGGGAGAATTACAATATCAGATACAATTCCAGATATCCCTTAGAATTGGTTTACAGAAAGGGTTATAGTATTGATTATTTGCCTTTTTTAAAGATTACCGGTCCGTATTATAATGAGAGGGATATAAATCTCCGCTCCTTTTTTGGCATAGGAAAGAGTGCCAATAAGGATATTGTAAGCAATAAAACAGAGTTGGAGCTTGCCCTGAATAAAAAGATAATCGAAACTGCTAAATTTAAACTGGAGCTGGATGGTAACTTAAAAGCGAATTATTACCAACCTCCTGATGGAGATAATCAAATGTATTATCATTACGGGATTGGGCTTAATAGTACTTATCATGATAAATTTACTGAAAATATACATTATAAACTCCAGGCGGGGTATAATCAGAGACAGGATGGCGGAATGGCTTATCTGCCTGAAGACAGGATAGAAAGTACTGAAACAATCAGGGCCGGTATAGGATTGAGTTTTTATAAACAGGAGGAGTTATCAGCCTGGCATTTAAAACTTGATACAGCTTATGATCTGGAAATACAAAGCCTTGAAGAGTTAAACTTGATCTTAAATAGAGAACTGGATTGTTATGAATATTATATAAATTTAAGTTTACTTGATAAAAAACTGGAGTTTGGAATGCATTTTTAAATAATATCTCAAATTGAACTGCCCCAGCTAGTAAGCCGGGGCGTTTTTTTATGTTTTGATTTCTTTCATTTGTAGAAATGATCCTGTGCAGAATAGCTGAAAAGAGAGAATATAGCAGAATGGGAAGAGAAAATGGCAGAAAAATAAGGAAGGAAATGGAGAAGGCCTGGCGAAGTATATAAAAACATGGGTATATCCCTAAAAAAACATAGAGTAGGAGTGATACTAATGACAAAATATTATAAGCCGGTATCAGTTATTCTGCTCATTGTTCTGTTGGTTTTAGGGGAAGGAAGGTCTTATGCCGGGAAATACAGCCCGGAGATCAGCGGTAATTTTGAGATTGGTGATAGAGAGTATATTGATGTATATGAGGCTGCTGTTGGAGGGGATACTGAATTAATTGAAGAAGTAGTCGATGTATTTAATTATAGGAAGATGTGGCTCCGTTATAAACAACAGTTAAGCAGTAAAGAGTATTATTATATCAAGGGTGAATATACAGATGAAGTCTATGAGGAGAAAGATAAATCCAATAATAAGACATATGAAATATGGACATATTATACTTTTTGCCTGAGTGATGTAGTAAGAAACAGGGTTATGCTTGATTTAAGGAAAAAGGATTATTACAACAACCCCAGGAACTCCTATAAACAGGCCAGGCTTACATATGAATTGATGTTTGATCTAAATGAAAAAAATGACCTTACCATAACAATTTCAAGACAGTGGCAGAATTATCAGGAGGCTGAAACGAAGGATAATATTTATGACAGGATAGCCCTGAATTGGGAACACAGGCTTTATGAAAACCTGACTTTGAATAGTGAGCTCCAGTACGACTGGACTGCTTTTAAACCAGCTTCAAGCAGTACTGATAAAAATAACCGCAAATTTAATCTAGGCTTTGAGTGGAAAATGTAGTCAGAATAACGAAAGCCCCTGTTTGACAGGGGCTTTTCACTATTAGCTTTTTTTATTACTCAAATCTTATATCCAGTGTCTTACTCCTTATGGTACCGCCATAAAGGGTCTTTACCTCAGCATATAACTGATATGTTCCATAATAGATATGGGCATCTTTTGAGGGGTTTATCAGTTCAGTATATAGCTGATATTCATCCGGCCGGAGAGTAGAGCTTCCAACAGAGGTCAGGTAACCCTTTCCTGAAGAAAGACGCCAGACTTCACGATTATATCTCATCAGGACCAGATCATAGCGCTGGCTTGATGGATACTGTAAGCGGATATCACGCTTTCCTTTATTGAGCAGGAGAATAGATACCGCCAGGTTTTCATTTCTCTTATATCTATCCTTATTAGTATTTATTACAAGTTCAAGATCAGAACTGTAGTAATAATCATGTTTAGGTTTCTTATAGATATGGTAGCTGTCACCTTTAATTATAATATGTATCCCGAAATTATCCATGAAGATATTGACTGGCAGATAGAGCTGGCCGTTTGCCAGGACAAATTTATCACTACTGAACCTGATGCCGCCAAAACTTCCCTCTATCTTACCGCCCTTTAGTTCCCAATACAGCTGGGATTCCATTGTTCTGGCAACTTCATCGATGGGGACATATTCATCACTTTTGATACTCACTGAACCGGGAAGATCTACCTTGAAACTTCCCATTATTTCTCCCATTTCCTCATCATCTGCATTTACAAATAAAGAGAAGGCAGAGATGAGTATAAAGAGAAGTAATATGGTCCACAGTGCATTACCCTTCATTATTCTTTTTTTATTCATTTTTATTAACTCCTTTCCATCTTTTAAAAAGATATATTTTAAATACTGAACATTAACCATAATTAATTATGATATAGTTCTTCAAGTAGAATCACTGTGCCTGTAGTAATTGATTGATCCCTTCTATAGTTTCCCCCCTGAATACTTAAAGTATATGGATTCTGATATTCGAGAGAGATATCAATATTTCTGTGTTCACCCTGTGACAGGTAAAATTCACTTGATTCCCCAAAATAGTCTCCTGTATTGATTATATTGTCTCCATTTTCATCAATCCAGGCAATAATTTGCAGTCTCCGTTCCGGTTCTACATAGGCCAATTCATAATAACCTTCATAATCAGCAGCTGTAATATTACTGGCAAGATGATATCTTACTACTTTTCCATTAACTCTTTCCCCATAAGCCGCAAATATCTTTACTTTCAGGAAAGAATAATTGTCCCGAGTATCACCTAATGCTGCTGAGGCGTTTAATAAACCGACTCCTTTGAGACTGCTGTCATATAGTGGTGTAGCTGTTCCAGTAAGAATATCTTTGATTTCATAAGGATGTCTGGTCCCACGGGCATGTAATAATGCGGCTATACCGGAAACCTGTGGAGCAGCAGCAGATGTACCGGTCATATAATTATAATTATTACTTCTGTATGTGCTGTATATACTAACTCCCGGGGCGAGAATATCCAGTCCGTCCCCGTAATTAGAGAAATATGCTCTTTTGTTATCCTTATCTGAAGCCCCGACAGCTATTGTATATTCTGAACTGGCAGGGTAATAGATATGTTCTAAGCCATCATTACCAACTGCTGCTACTACCGTCACACCGGATTCATGGGCATATTGAAGGGCATCTTCTACAATAGGATAATTATCTGGTGAACTCAGGTCAGGTTTTTCAGAAACATAAGCCAGGCTTAAGTTTATCACAGAGGCCCCCTTGTCTACGGCATAATAGATGGCATCAAGCAGGTTTTCTGTAGTAAATCTTCCGTTTTTAATTATTCTCAGCGGTAAAATATTGACCTTCCAGTTTACACCCGTTACTCCCCTTTGATTATCGCCGATTGCTCCGATTACCCCTGCTATATGTGTTCCATGGCCGTCATCATCATCATCATGGGCATCATCATCTTTATCAACAAAATCCCTGTCATTATCTGTATCAATATTACCAATAAGGTCCGGATGGCGCAGGTATCCTGTATCTATTACAGCAACGGTTACATGTTCTGAACCAGTTTCTATATCCCAGGCAGCCGGCATGTTTATTTCTCCAAGGTACCACTGTTCATTGTAGTGAGTATCATTGGGTGTCTTCATTAAGTATCCAATATAATTATAACTCACTTTTTCAACACTTTCCAGTTTACTGTAATAATCGTATAGTCCTTCTGTGCTGAGTTTTCCATTTGAGATAATTTTATAAAGCTTTTTCTCTGAATTCAATGGTATGATATCTTTTATGAAGGAATCTGAATAATTTTCATATATATCCGTACCTTCCCTGAACTTTACCAGCACTTCATTTTCTACATATTCCAGTTGTTTTATGCTTTCCCTGTTTTGCAAGGAAACCTGTGGAAATTGCATATTACTGAGGGATTGGAATCTGTTCCCGCTTCCCTCAATAATAATATACCCGCTTACACTTCCTGAGTTTTCAATTTTTTTGTTTATTCTTATTGTCCCGATATATTTGTCAAACATTTTTACATCATAATATTTCTCTACTGGCCAGTAACCCGGTTTTTCTATTTTCAATTCAAAGTAGCTGTTTTCCCTTACCTGTAATGAGAAGTATCCATATTTATCGGTATATGTGGTCCTGCCTTCAACTGTAACCATTGCATTATAAACAGGATAGTCGCCGCTGGATACTACTCTTCCTGTAACAGCAACAGTGGGCATCCTTGAACAGGCCGGAATTACTGTAATGATAATAAGTATAGCCAGGAAATAGATTGTTTTCTTGTTCAAGACTTTCACATCCTTTATTGTAATATCTTACTTTTTTTCTTAATATATATATTTAGATATAAAACAGTAATTTCCTGCAAAACATTAGAAAAGAACTTCAGGCGTAAATAATTCATATGAATATAATCAGGGGAAAATAAACATAATAAAATTGAACTTCATAAATGGGATAATTTGTGATAAAATCATTTGTGTATAGACCTTTAAAAGAGTATATTCGGGAAGGGATGATTTGTCATTGAATTATATGTTAAAGTATAAGGAATGGCTTTTAAGTGATTATTTTGATGAAGGAACAAAAGAAGAGTTAAGGGGTATTGAGGATAATGAAAAAGAGATTGAAGACAGGTTTTACAGGGAACTGGATTTTGGCACCGGCGGTTTGAGGGGGGTAATAGGTGCCGGAACAAACCGTATTAATAAATATATTATCAGAAAAGTTACCCAGGGCCTTGCCAATTATATTATAAATTACAGTGATGACGGCAAGGAACGGGGTGTCGTTATTGCCTATGATTCCAGGCACAGATCAGATGAGTTCGCTCTGGAAGCTGCACTGGTACTGGCTGCAAATGGTATCAAGGTTTACCTGTTTGATGAATTAAGGCCTACTCCCGAACTGTCTTTTGCGGTCAGGGAGCTAAGGGCAATCGGCGGTATTGTGATAACAGCAAGCCACAATCCCCCGGAGTATAATGGTTATAAGGTGTACTGGGAGGATGGCGGACAGGTGGTGCCTGAAAAAGCCCATGAAATAATAGCCGAGATAAATGAAATAGATGATTTTGAACTGGTCAAATGGATAGATAGGGAGGAAGCACTGGAAAAAGGCCTGCTGGAGTATATCGGTGAAGAGATAGATGACCGGTACATTGAGGAAATGTTAAAGGTTCTTGATAACCGGGAACTTGCCCTGAAAAAGGGAAAAGAGCTGTCCATAATCTACACACCTCTTCATGGAACTGGCTATAAACCTGTGAAAAGGATATTGACTGAATTAGGTTTTGGGAATCTCCATATAATTGAAGAACAGGCCGTTTATGATCCGGATTTTTCAACAGTAAAGAGCCCTAATCCTGAGGATTTTTCTGTTTTCAAAATGGCACTGGATAGGGCTGAGAAATATGAGCCTGATTTAATTATCGGGACTGATCCTGATGGTGACAGGGTAGGAATAGTTGTAAAAGACCTGCAGGGTAATTATGTGGGATTAACAGGTAATCAGGTCGGTGTATTATTGAGTGATTATATCCTGGATCAGTTGAAAAAAGCAGATAAGTTACCGGAAAACGGGGTAATTATAAAGACTATAGTCAGTACAGAGATGGCCGGAAAAGTGGCTGAAAATTATGGAATAGAGCTTATGGATGTATTAACAGGATTCAAGTTTATCGGAGAAAAGATAAAGGAATTTGAGGAGAGCGGAGATAAGACTTTTATCTTTGGTTTTGAGGAGAGCTACGGCTATCTGGCTGGTACATATGCCAGGGATAAAGATGCTATTGTTGCTACAGCATTGATTGCCCTGATGACCCTTAATTATAAAGAAAAGGGACAGTCGCTATATGAACACCTCATAGAACTCATGGATAAGTATGGATATTATAAAGAAGGCCTTTCCTCAATAATGCTGGAAGGAAAGGAAGGCCAGGAGAAGATTAAAAATGTATTGATTAAGTTAAGGAGAGAAAAACAGGAGAGTTTCTGTGGTATCAGGATTATTGAATATAGTGATTATCTGGAAAGGAGAAGATATAATTGTCTGACCGGAGAGGAAACTGAGATTCATCTCCCTGAGTCAGATGTTTTACAGTACAGACTGGAAGATGATAGTATCCTGACAATCAGGCCTTCCGGCACAGAGCCAAAGCTAAAAATATATTTTATGGTTAAGGGTAATTCAAAGGAGGATGCTGATAAAAGATTGTCATCCTTACAATCCGGATTTTTAGGGGAGATTAATGAAATACTTGATGAACTTTAAAATCATCATGGAAAAATGAAGTGGGCTCAAATAAATGGATATTTAAAATATCCATTTTTTTTTGGTAAATATATTTTTATGCAGGAAAAATAAACCAGAAATAGAAATATATAATTACAATGGGCAAATAAAGCAAAAACAAAAAAGAAAGGGAGGAAGATTTTATGAATTTCAGGAAGGTCCTTTTTGCCGTTGTGCTTTGCAGTCTGTTCCTGATTGTATCTGCCTGTGGAAAAAAGGAAACAGAAGTATCTTTGCTGAATGTTCTTGAGATCAACCCTGGCGAGAATCTGGTTCTTGAGTTGGGAAGTTCGGTGACCTTTACAGTAGTTGGGAGAGATCAAAGAGGCCGGGTAATTACTGTTACTCCGGATTGGAGTCTGGAAGGTGGTATCGGCACACTGGAGGTGGACTCAGGAGATTCGGCTGTCTTTAATGCAACAGAAGCGGGTACAGTTTATGTTATTGCGAGAGCAGGCAGTATTTTTACAAAAGTAGAGATTGAGGTTGTTGATAAAAAAGTAGAGATAATAAAAATAAGTCCTGCAAAAGCAAATCTGATTACAGGCGGGACAATAAGATTGAGTGCTGAGGGCAGAGATGCTGATAATAATATAATCAATATAAATCCTGTCTGGAGTCTGGACCGTAATATAGGGATACTTGATAAAGAAAAGGGCGGGGAGGTTGTTTTTACTGCACTTTCAACAGGGACATGTACTGTTATGGCGGAATACAGCGGTTTCAGGGAGTCAGTAATTATAAATGTTCTTGATCTGCCGGAAGGGGAACTCGCTAAAGTATCAGGATATGTTACAAATGGACGCGGAGGGCCTGCTGTCCAGGGTGTAAATATTACAGACGGCTTCTATTTCACCTGTACCAATGAGGAAGGTTATTTCAGTATGCCCATACCTGCTGGAGAGGAACATGATCTGCTGTTGTCCAGGCCAGGATATGCTAATGTCCTGGTGCAGGACCTGGTACTGGGTGCCGGAGAAGAGATTAACCTGGAACTGCCTATCCGTAAGGTCTTTCATCCTGGCTACTCTCTTAAGACCCCTCTCATTTCTGTCTTCAATATTGATACAGGGCAGGAGTTGAAAAGGGGAGAAGTATTGTCCGGCCTGGCTAATCTTGAAGTTTCAATTGAATCGGAAGATAATTATATACATGTTTATTACGTATATCTGGGCGGAGAGCAGAGATATCCTGTTGCAGCCCATAATAAAAATGATTCCGGGATGGTACTCAGTATTGACACTGGTCTTTATCCGCCAGGAAAGACATATTTAAGGATTCTGGCCTATGATAATAATGGAAATGCCAGCCTCTATATAATTCCTGTATTGATTGAAAGAGCCAGTAAACCGGTGCCTGAAAAGATAGAATATCTGGAACTGTATTCATATACCTTTGGACAGAATTTAGAGTATTACAGCCTGGGCAGAGAGCAATTATATAAAAAGCTGAATATTAGCGGAGATCCCGCTGTGATTGAACTATCTACAGGAAGGCAGCTGGAGTTGAGAGCAGCACCTCAGGGAGCAGCCTTATTCACTGAGCTGCACTGGAAGGCAGTAAGCGAAGCTGATGGTTATAAGGTTTACAGGAGTTTTGACGGTAAGAACTTTGATTTGATAAGCTATATTGATAAAAGCAAAACCTATCTGGAAGATTTCAGCCCGGAACTGGGGGTTGGAAAAACAGTCTATTACCGGATTGTCCCGTATAACAGTTCAGGTGACGGAGAATATACAGAACGTGCTATTACACCGCTTCCTGCCATCAGTGTTTTTCTTGTAAGCCCTGCCAACCAGGCCAGAGATGTCTCTTTATCACCTACATTCAAATGGAGGATAAACAGCTCTTCTTTATTTCCTCCTGAAGCAGTGACAATAAGTAATTTGTCAATTTATGATGGTACGGCATATTCCCTGGGTAATTATGAAATTGTTGATAAAGAAGAGTATACATTAGATGTCATTCTGGAGCCGGGAAATGTTTATAGCTGGGATATTGTAGATACAAAGGCATTCATGGTCTATTATGATGATATAGACGGGCTCTCATATTCTTACAGTTTTGCCGGCTATGAGAAAAGCCTGAACTCCGGCAGCGGTTCAATAAATGGTGAATTCATATTTACCACTACCACAAAAATAGATTAAAGGAGGAGGAAATAAATGAGAAGGAGAATACTCCTGTACTTCATATTATTATTATTTCTTACAGGGTGTACAAAGCTGTCAAATCTGGATAGTTTGGTGGAAGAGGAACAGGCAGATACAGTAGATCTCATGTTTGACTATAGAAAAACAGATAATATAGAGGGAGAGATATTGCTGAAATCCAGGGTTTCCATGGAAAAGATCCTTAAGAAAATGGGAAGCCGTGTCCTGCAGGAATGGCCTGAACTGGGCTGGGTTCTGGCTGAGGTTCCAGCAGGAGAAGATACAGTCTCTTTTATCAAAAAAGTACAGAGACTGGATGAGACTATACTGGCTGAACCAAACATGTATTATGAACTTCAGCTGGTACCACAGGCAGAAGATTATCATAAACAGTGGGCTTTTAAAAATATAAATGCAGAGCCTGCCTGGGATATTACCACAGGTTCTCAGAATGTAGTTGTAGCGGTCATAGATAGCGGACTTGATATTAATCACCCTGAATTTCGGGACAAGATTATAATACCCGGCTATGATGCTACAGGTGAGGGTTATCATGGTGAGGCCATGTTTGATGGAAATGGACATGGCACCCATGTAGCCGGAATTGCTGCTGATAATGGTAAAAGCGGCAAAACAGCCGGTGTTGCCTGGGAATGCCCGATACTGCCGGTCAGAGTAATGGATAGCTCAAATATAATTAGCACAGCTTATTTGATAGAGGCTATGTATTTCCTGGGTGATTTTGCTGAAGCCCATCCAGAGATGAGGATAGTGGCTAATCTAAGTATCGGGGGGAGAGCATATAACTTTGCTTTTAAAGATGCTATTGACTATGCTGCTGAAAGGGGTGTATTATTGATTACATCTGCCGGTAATGACGGGAAGAGGGTACTCAGTTATCCCAATGCCTATAATGGTGTAGTGACAGTTGCTGCCATTGACCCCTTTGACAGAAAGGTTGATTTTTCAACGACGGGTTACTGGAACTCAGTTGCTGCCCCGGGAATCCAGATTCTCTCAACATACCCTGATGGAGAGTATGCATATTTACAGGGCACCTCCATGGCCGCACCTTTTGTAACAGGAGCAGCTGCTTTATTACTGTCTAAATATCCGGATTTGCCCCCTGTGGAGATAAAAAACCAGCTGGAGCAGACTGCACGGGGCCATTCTTTTTCTGAAGAACTGGGATATGGCGTAATAGATCTACATGCAATGCTGGGGCCGCTGGAGCCGATGCAATATGGCTCTCTAATGGTAAATACGAATATAGATTATCAGACTGATTTTGTCAGTGAGGGGATAGTTACAGTCTTTGATTCAAATGGATTGTTGGTAGCACATGGGACTACCGGTATTAATGGAAATCATCATTTTACTGCCCTGAAACCTGGTTACTATACAGTCAAATTATTTTTTTCAGTAAGAGGTTATAGTGAAGCTAAGGAAATGAATTATGTCCATGTCGGAGCAGGAAGCAGGACAGATATTGATTTTTTATTAAAGATACCGGAGTTTAATGAAGTAATTTTAGAGGGGCCGATATATATTGATATAGATGAATCATTTTATGATAAAGAGATTACGCTTACTGAGAAAGCTATATATGCTATTTACACTGAAGAATATACAGATCCTGATGCCGATACCACAATCTCTGTCCTGAATCCTGAAGGAGAGATTATTGCATACAAGGATTTTGATTACCATGATCGTCTTGAGATAGAATTGGAGGCAGGTGTTTATACTGTCAGGATTGGAGATTATGAGTTAAATGACCCCTTAAACTGTATTTTATATATATCAATAATAAAAAGGGTGAAGTGATAGATATATTACCCCGGGAAAAGTTTAAAAAGGCCTGAAAGAAAGGATGTTTTCTCCGGAAAACATCCTTTTTCCAGCTATTTTTGCCTTCATGAAGGAGATTCAGGTGAGAATATAGAATATATGTATTAACCTGTCATATAGAATAAAATACATAATAGGGGTGTAAAAATGAAAATAAGGAAAGCAATCATACCAGCTGCTGGACTGGGAACCAGGTTTTTACCGGCAACGAAGGCCCAGCCCAAGGAAATGTTACCAATTGTGGATAAGCCGACAATTCAGTATATTGTTGAAGAAGCTATTGAGGCCGGTATTGAGGATATCCTGATAATTACAGGGAAACATAAAAGGGCAATAGAAGATCATTTTGATAAATCCTTTGAGCTGGAAATGACATTAAAGGAAAAAGGGAAAACAGAGCTCCTCGAACTGGTTGAGGATATCTCTAATCTGGTTGATATTCATTATATACGGCAAAAAGAACCGAATGGCCTGGGGCATGCTATTTATTGTGCCAGGACTTTTATCGGGGATGAAGCTTTTGCGGTTTTGCTTGGTGATGATGTAATGGTATCAGAAGAACCTGTTATCGGCCAGATGATGAAGGTCTACGCTGAGAAAGGGACAACTGTGCTGGGGGTACAGAAGGTGCCGGCAGATGATGTCTCCAGGTATGGTATAGTAAAATACGGGAATCAGGAAGGAAATCTGTATCAGGTGGAAGATTTGATTGAAAAGCCTTCCAGGGAAGAGGCTCCTTCTAATCTGGCGATACTGGGCAGGTATATTATTACACCTGATATCTTTCCTATTCTGGAAAATACGAAGCCAGGCCATTCCAATGAAATCCAATTGACAGATGCCCTGAAAGAATTAGCAGGATTTAGTCCCATGTATGCATATGAATTTCAGGGTAAGAGATATGATGTTGGAAACAAAATGGGCTTTCTCCAGGCTACCGTTGAGTTTGCCTTAAATAGAGAAGATCTGGGGGACGGCTTTTACAAATATTTAAAACAATTGCTTAATAGCTGAATGAGGAGGCTGGATGGGACAGGCCGTCTGATGGATTGTAAGGACGGCAGATTACCCGGAGAAATAACCATACAGGAATTAAGAGATAACCATGGCACTCAATCTGCCTTTAGGATTTTTTCCCTGAAGTATTTGAGTTCCTCAATCATATTTTCCAGTATCTCAAGGGATTCATCGATATTTTTTACTGTTACTATTTCTTCATCATAGAAAGGATCCCACATCTCTATGAGCCTTTCCAGTGATTCTCTCATTCTGTACCTGCAGGCATCCTGATATTTTTCTCTACTCATTAAATCGGCCAGGATAATCACCTACTCACCATGGGTTGTTTCTATTATTTTTATATTATACATATTTAAATTTTCTATCCATAAAATTCAATGTTTATTATTGGAGTATAAAGAAATCCCGTATCATAAAAAGCAAAAATGAGATGAAATATAAAGGTATATGACGATATATGACGAAACTTATAATACAGGCTTGATGACTTTTTGAAATTATGAGTAAAGTGTGGTGTTATAATTGAAAAAATATTTGTATTTTCTACTCATGATAATTGTGGTATCGGGTCTTTATGGCTGCACAAATCCAGGCGGTACTCCGGGTCCTTCCTGGGATATTACATTAAAAATACCGCTTATTAAGGGAACAGAAGAAAATACAATGAAAATTGAGGATTTACTGGGTGATGATGTAGATCTTCAGGAAGGCTTTAAAGTGAAACTGCTGGAGAGCAGTGAAGGCCTGTATGCCCTGGGAGAGGAACTGGCAGGACTGAATTTTACCGGGTTTTCTGCTTCAATAGACCTTGAGCCTGTTGAAATTGATGGATTAATTGATAACAGTGAGTTCAATGTAGAAAAAAATAAAATTGAAGATGGTATTGAACTGGATATAGGGAGTATAGAGATTAATGCTGAATTTGAAAGTCTCAGGCTGGCAGATAAAAGCCAGAAGGTTGTTGCGGCAATAGTTTCGGATGGAGATACTTCTGGTTATATGTACGGTTTAAGGGTAGAAGTTTTCAATGACGGGAATAATATAGCTTCCTTTGATTTTGGTGATATAACAGCTAATATGCTGGAAAATGGTGTTGAAGCAGAATGGGATATGAAAAATCAAAACTTTACTGATAATGAAATCGCCCTGAAATTATCGGTTAAGGAAGTTTTACTGGATAAAGATATTATTTTATCAGTTCAATTTCCTCCAAAGCTGAAAGTGGCAGAGGCCATCGGGCTTAAATTGGCTGATTTCAGTAATCTGGAAGCTGAATTGGAGAGTGAGATCAGTTTAGCCGGTTTAAATTTGAAGAAGGGTGTTAAAAAGATTGGATTTAGTACTGGTAATATATCTATAGATGTAAGCAGTGAGGCTGATAACTTTACCGGCCTGGTTGTTGAGGATCTGATTATTGGAGGGCTCTGTGTGGCAAATGGTCTTATCAGTCTTGCGGGCAGGGAATTGTCATTTCCTGAAGGTGAAAAACTGGATGCAAAATTATCTCTGAGAGCCAGTGATGAATTAATCAGTTTCAGCAGTGATTCCCTGATAAAATTAAACGGGAATTTTGAAGGCATAGGGATTGCTTATCTTGAAGTTAATATTGATGAAGCAATTGCAGGACTTGATTTTGACGGGGAGCTGGTGATTGATGAACTTGAAATAGAGCTGGAAGATAAGCTGAGGGATGAGCTTTACAAACTGGAGATAAGCCCGGAGATAATAATGAAAACAGCCTGGCTGGAAGGAATGAAACTGGAGCCTTTTGCACTGGTATTTAAAACCTTTGATGACAGCGGTAATCCCGTTGGTGAAGAAATTAGTTTTGATATTGAGTTCTCCGGATCAGGTAACAGTATAATAGATATAAGGGCTTTATTTGACAGGATAAAAGGGTCCGGGGTCAGTAAAATACGTGGTGTCTGTAATTACGGCTTATCGGGGGGAGATGTAATTGTGGCTCCAGATACTGAAATTGGTATTGAATCAATTGAGCTGCGTGTTCCTTATGAGTTTTCATTGAATGAGGATATAGAGTTTAAACTGGTCCCTGAAAGGGCAGAACCATTTGATAATGAAAGCAGGGAGATGCTGAAAAAGGATGTAAAAGGAATGCTGGTTATCGAGGAGCTTCATAAGAACCTGCCATTAGCAGCAACCTTTGAAGTATATGCTGCAGTTATTCCTGATCCGGGTATGACAGATGAAGAACTCAAGGAGGCCTTATACAAACCTGAAAACCTGTTAAAGAGAAAGACCCTTGACCAGAGGGAATTTTATGAGAAATATCTGTTGGAAGTGGAAAAAGAAGATCTGGATCTTTTTACAGAGGAAAATGTATATATCGGTATCAGGATAATAGTTCCGGCAAATAAGGGAGAAGATAAATACCGTTTTATTGCAGGCGATAAATTAACTTTTAGCAGCATTTATCTTTCCTTAACCGGCCATATAAACCTGGAGAATTAATGGGGGTGATTCTTAATGGATAGAGGGAAGCACAGGATAGCAGTATTACTGGCAATAATGCTCTGTGTTTTTTCTGCAGTAGTGTCTGCTGGCCTGAATTCCTGGAGTATTGATCCTGAAGATGAATTTCCTGTTTTTGATGGTATTAAGGATAATTCATTTTTTCTGGAGTTGAATATGGCCGGGGAAGCCTGGAATAATGTTTTCGTGAATGACAGGCTCAGTGAGAGTGATAAGGAGAAATTACTTGAGCTTGCCGGGACTGATGGTTTATTACTTGCTGCCAATGCAAATCTTGGCGGGAAGCTGGGTATTGGTCCTTTTGTATTTTTTACAGATGGTAAAGCAGATTCCCTTTTCCGTGTTTCAGATGATTTTGCAGAATTATTGATTAAAGGAAATGAGCCTGAAGGGTTATATCTCCTCGATGGAACAACTGGTGCCTTAGCTTTTTACCTGGACTCCGGTATTAATTATTCATTTAAGCTGGATGATAAATACCTGGATTCCCTGAGAAATAGTTTTAAAGTAAAGAACATGTATCTGGGGCTCAGTTACCATTATCTGAGGGGTGGATTTGCCAAATATGAGGCAGATGGAGGTTTTGAAATAGGTTTTGATGAAGACGGAGACCCTTTTATAAAGGGGAATTCCGGTAAGATCCTGGTTTATTATACTGATATTGATGAATTTAAGAATACTGCATCAGGTCATGCTTTTGACCTGGGGGTTTACGCTGATTATGATGATAAATACAGCTGGGCTTTTGCTGTTATGAATATAGGGGCCGGTCTGGAAGCAGATAGTTATAGAGAATATAAGTATGGCTTTGAATATGATGAAGATAATAAGGAATGGAATACTACTGAGCCTGCTGATGATGGTGTTCTAAAATATGAGAAGATTACGCTGGATCTTCCTCTTGTAGTAAAATTTGGCGGGAAGATGAAATATAGTGACAATCTGGATCTTTCCGCCAGTTATACAATGGCCAGTTATTCTGATTCAATTTATATTGATAAGCTAAAAGACCACCGTATTGCCCTTGGCTTAGAATATACCGGTATTGATTTTTTGCCTTTAAGGGCCTGTTTAAAATACTCAACTCTAACAAGGGATTTTGATATTGCAGCCGGCCTGGGTCTTTATCTCGGCCCGCTCAAAATTGATGCGGGATTCCCGGATCTAAGCGGTTTATTCTATCGTTCTAAAGGTGTTGCCGGAGGAATCAGTATAAGCCTTGAATTTTAAAATTTAAACCAGTCAGCCCAGTCCTCAAAGGGGAATCCGTCCCCCAGTATTTCTTTCAGTTCTTCAGGACTCTCCGGTTTATTTTTGAGGACAGCGAGGGCTCTTTTTTCACCAATACCCGGGAAAGATCTTAACTGTTCCGGACTGGCTTTTTTGATATAAAAAGGCCAGGGCAGGGCAGTTATGGAGCGGTAGCCGTGATCAATAACTCTTACCGTGATAAATGTGCCTTTTTCTATATTCGCGGGTATCCCGATTAGAATGGGATAACTCCCCAGTTGGCGGCCGAAGGCAAGATTCCCCTGCCGGGTCTCAGTCAGGACATTTTCAATGACAGTACCGACAGGGAAGACCCTTTCCAGCATTGGTTTATTGATCTCTTTATTTACCTTTTCTTTGTAATCCCTGAATCTCTTTTGTTTCACTTTTACCGCAGGATAATTCCCGGTCTTAAGTACCTGCCTGATGTTAATTCTCCTTAACATCAGGCCGCTGTCAAGGATTTTTTTCAGGAATTGATAGTTATAATCCATGGTCTCCAGCCTTTCCCCCACAAGACCATGGAGGAAATTGATTCCCGGCAGTAGTTTTGGTAATCCCTTTTCCCGTATACCGCCTATTGCGTTCAGGATTTCTACTGCCCGGAAAGTAGTTTGGGGGTCTGCTTCAATATTGTTTTTTTTAAGGATCAGGGGGTCTGCTGATTCCAGGCCGAAAGCAGCTACATCCCCTGCTGTATTGTACTTTACGATTGTTTCCAGTATCTGCAGGCTTTCTTTGTATTTAACGATATTTACCGGGTTTATATTATCCAGGTGAAGGACCTGAAGCCCGGGATCAGCCTTTCTGATACCACTATATAGTTCTTCCAGGGCTGCCGGATTTAAAACAAAATCACCATTATCTTTTCGCCCGGCCTGATACAGGAGGAGGTCTGTCTGGGCACCCAGTCTGTAAAAATGATTTCCCGCTTTTGCCAGGGCCCCAACTTCATTGATAATGTCAGGGACAGGCCTCTGATAGACTATCTTTTTCAGTCTTTCGCTGCAGAAGGCACAGTGTCCGGAGCGGGGACATCCCCGGAAGGTCTCCAGTTCGCATACCAGATTGGGATAAGAGGGGTGTTTTCTGGTCAGCTCTGCACCGGTAACAGCCCATCTGGCAATATAACTTTCTATATTTTTTCTGTCAATCTCTTTATGGG
>JAAYLO010000085.1 GCA_012521855.1 Halanaerobiaceae bacterium | reverse complement strand
TACTGGCACTGGGTGCTACTACCTGGTTAATGCAGGTAATCTGGAAAATCCGGGGAGCTTCTCCTGCTGTTAACGGGTTAAAGGAATTATCAATTCCGCTTTTAAATAAAATACCAGTAATAGATAAATTGATTGGGACTCAATCACCACTGGTCTATCTTATGTTTATTTTAATAATCGCTGGTTGGATATTTATGTTTAAGACACCTCTGGGTTTGAGGCTCAGAATGATTGGAGAACACCCTGAAGCAGCTGATACACTGGGGATAAATATAAGAAGATTGCAGTATTTCAGTGTAACACTCAGCGGAGTTCTGGCCGGGCTTGGAGGAGCCTATCTTTCATTAGGACAGCTAAAGTATTTCAGTATGGATATGTCAGCAGGGAGAGGTTACATGGCACTGGCAGCCAATACCTTTGGCCAGTGGAACCCTCTGGGCGGGTTTGGGGCCAGCTTCCTCTTTTCATTTACTGATGCAGTACAGATGAGACTCCAGGCATTGAATCTCGGGATAGCCAGTGAACTGATACAGATGCTTCCTTATATATTAACAATCATTGTCCTGGCTGGAGCTGTAATACGTTCCCGGGCACCAGAAGCCCTTGGTAAGCTCTATGAACCAGGGAAATAGAAAGGAGAAGGCAAATTGCTGTACATTGAAGAACGAAAAGAGATAGTAGAAATGGGAAAGAAGATGCTTAATTCTGCACTGACTATAGGTACCTGGGGAAATATAAGTTTGCTCCTGGATAATAAAGAGTTCTTTGGAATTACCCCCAGTGGTATGGATTATAATCAACTGACACCGGAAGACATTGTCATTATGGATTTAGCCGGGAATATCGTTGATGGTAAGAAAAAACCCTCAATAGAATCTCCCCTCCATTATACAATTTACCGGGAAAGAAAAGATATAAAAGCTGTGGTACATACCCACAGCATTTATGCTTCTGCCATGGCTGCTGCCCGCAAACCCATCCCTGCTGCTGTAGAAGACCTGGCCCAGATAGTAGGAGGTTCAGTCAGGGTAGCGGAGTATTATTTGCCCGGTACTGAAGAATTGGGTAAAGCAGTAGTCGATGCTTTGCAGGACAGGTACGGGGCATTACTGGCCAATCATGGTGTGGTTGGTATTGGAAGAAGCCTGCAGGAAGCTATGACTGTCTGTGAGATAATAGAGAAAGGGGCCAGAATAACAATTGCTGCACAGGGTGTTGGGGGAGTAGTTGAACTTGAACAAGAGGATATAGATTTTATGCGTAATTTTTTCCTTAATTCCTACGGGCAGGATAATTAAAAAGAGGATAAATAACAAATTTGGCGAACTCTATATATTTATTTGGGTAAAAATATAAAAATATTGTTTAATAATGGAGGGAAGACATGAGTAAAGTATTGAAAGGAACAATTGTTGTAATATCTCTGCTGATATTAGCTGTGGTTGTACTTAATTTTTATCTGGCTGGTGTGATGGTTGAACATGCCAGAGAGGGATTGGAAGATTTAAATAAGGATGAAGTCCGCATTCAATATGGGAAGATAACAGCCAGCCCGATTGGTAGAAGGATTACTCTAAAGGAAGCCAGGCTTTTTGTTGAGGAGATTGATAATTATACCTGTGAAGAGATTTCTGTGACTCTATCATGGGGTCAGATGATAGAAATAATAAGAAATGAAAAAATTGAAGAACTTAAGGAAATGAATCTCCTTGCAAAAAAAATAATTGTTGGAGATGATCAGGCCTTATTCAGTATTGGTAGTATGTCTTTTTCATTTTCCGGTTTGATAAATCAGGAAATAATTGATGGAAATACTGAGTTGTTACTTAAGACCCCTCAGAAATTATCGGTTGCCTTTACAGATTTCAATATTGAGCTTTCTGAATTTCTGGAAGAAGAGATAAATCTGGGAAAAATGAGCGTTTTCGACAGGATTAGTTTTGATTTGGCCTATAACCCGGATAAGAAGACATTAGAAGTTGAAGATTTTATTGTAAAAAATGAAATTATTGATTTCAAGGCTTTATCGAGTTGTACGCTTATTGGAGATGAAATTGATTCTATTATACCAGGCTTATTTACCCTGAAGATGGAAGGCAGCATAGATGGGAAAAATATAGATTTCATTGAAGATGAATATGGATATATGTCGTTTAAAGACTTTGCTTTTAAAATGGACTTTGAAATGGATTTTTCTTTGCCAGAAATATCTCCCGTAGCATTTGTTGACACAAAAATTAGTGATATTGAATATAGATTTCCAGATGAGATGAAATATTATCTTATATTAATGGGTATGCTTTCTTCAGATACTGAAAAAATCGATATAAGTAACTTAGCGTATAATATGAATATAAATAAAGAGGATCTGTATCTATACGCTACACTCAAATCATCTCTTTTTGACCTGGATCTGGAAATGGATGCGGTCAATGACACATATGATCCTTATATTAATTTTTCCACTTTGAAAATATCCAATATATCAAGAGATGGAGAAAGTATAATTGATTTTCTGGAACTAATGCTGGAAGATAGATTACCAAGGGATAAGCAGAGCAATATAATAATTGAATACAGCGGATATTTAAGTGAACTTGGTGAGTTTTAGCTTAGATGGAGGGGTAAGACCTGCTAAGCAAGGCCGATATTCAGAAGAAATGACTTTACCAGCGGAAAATGTCTTTCAATGATGTTATTCTGGATCCTGGAAAAACTCTGTTGCCGCCGCCTCCCCCGGACCGGTATGAAGGATTGAGGTATATGGGCACTCCCGGCCACATTTGAAGGAGTGAAGCACAGGAGATGGCAGAGGAGTTGGCCGTGTTCAACAGAGTACTGGATCCATGGGGAGAAAGAAAACAGGTGTGATAAGATGAAAAAAGGTTTTGTTTTATTAGGAAATTTTACTGAAATAGAAGCAAGAATAATAGAATCAATACTGGAAGAGATGGATATTCC
>JAAYLO010000084.1 GCA_012521855.1 Halanaerobiaceae bacterium | reverse complement strand
CTCTCTATCCTGGCTGCTCTGGAAGGCCTGAATTCCACCCTTGATGACCGGAAAATCAAGGATATTACAGAAAAAATGAAAACATTGCTGCCGGCCAATCCCAAAAGTGAGTATCAGGCAAATGAAGAACTTATTATTGACCTGAATCCCTGGTCAGACAACACAATTCTTAAAAAGAAAATAAATCTCATCAGAAAAGCCATTAATTCAAAAAATATAATAAAATTCAATTATATAAACCGTAAACAGGAACAACTGACACGGAAGGCAGAGCCGATATCACTGGTCCTGAAAGGAAACAGCTGGTATTTATATGCCTTCTGTTTATTACGTAATGATTTCCGGATTTTTAAACTTACAAGAATAAGAGAACTGAACTTACTTGATGAATTTTATGAGCCCAGGAACAAGAAATTCAGGACTTTTGAAGAAGAGAACAGCTGGAATGAATCAGCAAAAATGGTTCATCTGGTACTCAAATTTAAATCTTCTTCACTTTTGTTAATCCAGGACTATTTTGCTGATGAGAAGATGGAGATTATGGATGATGGTGATATAGTTATCAGAGTGGATTACCCGGAGGATGAATGGATTATTCATTTCCTCCTGGGCTTTGGAGACAATCTAGAGGTATTAGAACCAGAAAGATACCGTAAATTGCTGAAAGAAAAGGCCGACTCTATTGCCAGGCAATATAGTTAACCTGCATCTTTATCTCCTTTCCAGATGAAAACTGATCTCTTTACTATTTCCTGCACCATCTATGACAAAAAGACGATGTCTCCCATTTTCCAGAGTAATACTCATCTGGTGGCTATTCACCGTTTTCCCCAGGTATTTATCATCAATATACCAGAACAGGGCACTCTCCTGATGGCTATGGGCAACCTCCATGGTTATTTTTTGATATTCACCATCCAGCCCTCTTGGCAAAAAGATCAGGCTGTCCTGCTGGGGATATACAAACTCAATGGGATTTTCTTCTTTAGCAGCAGGACATTCAGGATTATGTGGTGGTACAATATACATACTCCTCCTGCTTCCCAGGTATTTATTAACCTGCGGGGGATAGATTACCTTTGGCACTATTTTCAAATCATTCCTGTCCCAGCACAATGAACAGACCTGCATGGTCTCATCTTTATTCAGATATAAAAGCCTTTCATATGGGGAAGGCTGGAGTGGTTTTGCTGAACAGGAAGCATAAGCAGTTTTCAGGTTACCATAACCTTCCGGTAAGCTATAACCGGTATTTGCAGAAACCGTTATCTCTTTCAAATCATACTCTGGTCTTTCAAACCAGAACTGATACTGGTTTTTCTCCAGCTGATTGAAAACCGCAAAGAGAAGCGGAGCTGCTGATGAAAGTCCGCTCATTCCTTTAATCTCTCCACCGGCAAAATTCCCGACCCAGACTGCTATTGTCCAGTCAGGTGAAACCCCAACTGCCCAGGCATCCCTGCTGCCATAACTGGTTCCTGTCTTCCAGGCAATTGGTGTGCTGGATTGATATTCACGCCAGTAATACTCCAACCCGGGTCTTTCTACTTCCTTCAATATTTCCAGCACCAGATAAGAAGAGCCGGCAGAAATCAATCTATTCTCTTCAGCTTCCCTTGCAATATCATCCTGTAATACATATATCTCTGTGAAATTTCCATAATTGCCCAGGCCCCGGTAAAGCTGGCTCAGTTCCCAGAGACTCACTTCAGAACCTCCCAGGATAAGTGATAATCCATATTCCTCCGCTGTTCTAAAGAGGCTGGTCATACCGGCATTCTTCAGAAAATCGTAGAAATTGCCTACACCATATTGGTACAGTAAATTTACCGCAGGAGCATTCAGGGAACGTATCAGGGCATCATCAGCCCTTACTATCCCGTCAAATTTGTGATTGGCATTATATGGTGTATAACCCCCATAACTGATAGGGATATCCTTTATTCTGCTCTCCGGTATAATCAGGCCTTCATCCATTGCCAGGGCATAAAGAAATGGTTTCAGTGTTGAACCACTGGAACGCCTCATCTGTATCCCGTCTATTTTTCCCAGATACTGATTATCATAATAATCCTGAGAACCTACATAGGCCTTAACCTCTCCCGTACTGGTCTCAGTTATAATTAAAGCAGCATTATTAATACCCAGTTGCCTTATTCTTTCCACATAGGACTTGACCATAAATGTAGCCCGGTCCTGAATTTCTTTGTTTATTGTAGTTTTGATTATATTCTTATCTACTGATTTCTTCAGTGCTTCTGCAAGGTGCGGTGCAGAAAGGGGGAAGGGGTACATACCCTCCGGAATTGGTTCTGCTAAAGCCAGCTTGCAGGTAGTTTCATCTATTATACCTTCCTGCTGGAGGCTTTTCAGTAGTTTATCCCTCTTTTCCTGTAGAAGCTGCTGGTTCCTTAAGGGATTTACATTGGCAGGATTATTGGGCAGAACAGCCAGGGTGGCTGCTTCTGCCCAGCTTAAGTGTTCTGGTTCTTTCCCAAAATAGCGCAAAGAAGCGGTCCGGTAACCAATGATATTACTGCCATAAGGGGCATGCTGGAGATATAATTTCAATATCTCATCTTTACTGTATTTCATCTCAATCCTTAAGGCCTGCAGCATCTCTATTATCTTGTTCTTTATTGTTCTTTCCTTCGGTTTCATAAGCCTGGCCACCTGCATGGTAATGGTACTGGCCCCGCTTATTCTTTCACCGCTTTTTATGTTCTGGTATAGTGCCCGGAACACTGCTGCAAAGTCTATTCCCGGATGTTTTTCAAAACGCTTGTCTTCAAAATGAATAACAGCTGTTTTCAGCCTCTCAGGTACCTCACGGCCGTCATCAGGAAAGATCCATTGTTCCTTGCTATTTAAAAACACCCTCAAATACTGGCCGTTTTCATCCAGGACTATGGTACTGTAATCATCAGGAAAGAGAGGATCAGGTATTTCACTCAAAATTACCAGGCTTACTACGATTATAAACAGGAAAATTGTTGCAATTATCGAGTATTTACCTTTTCTTTTCATCTACTTAAGACCTCAACCTTTCTGCCTTCAGTTGTTACTTTATAATCATTGTTATACATGGCTTCCAGCAAGGTAGGAGGCAGATAAAATTCCCCTACAGTGACTGCATTTATCTTGACAATAAAGTCGTAGCTGTCCTGATATCCATCCATATCAAAGAACCACATGATCCGGTCGTCCCGGATATCCAGGTATTTTTCCTGATCCAGGTAATAATTTTCTGTCCAGTCAGGAAGCTGGCCGCCCAGGAGACGCAGGTTCTCAATCTCCCATCCGGCAGGCAGGACCTGTACCAGGGCTACTTCCTTGATGTCTTTGTTACCTAACTGGCTGACCTTATAACGGATATAGAAACTATCACCCTGTGTGACCCTGTCTACATCTATCCTGTTTCCTGCCTCATCATAATATGATACCTCCAGAGTCAGGAAATTCTGAACTGGCTTAATATCTCCTCTGGCAGGTATACCTTCCCACTCCAGGGAAACATAAAGAGGAATCTCTGATTTGTTCCTGAAAACTATGTCTTTACCAAAATTATTTTCTACGGGTATAATTTTCAATGTATCTTTCAGCTCAAACTCAACAACACTATTGTCTGCCATGGTAACCTGGCCCTTTAATTCTTCTCCCTTATCTTTGATGGCATTCAGGTATTTGCTCATCGCCAGTAATGAATAGGCTGTTGTCTGTGTCGAATACCATTCATCTGAAGATATTTTTTCAGCTATATCATTATATAAAGTCAATGCATTTGCATAATCTCCAGTCAGTGTCAGAAGATCGAGAAGGATTGCCTGGTCCCTGAGAGTAGAACCAAAGG
Source organism: Halanaerobiaceae bacterium (assembly GCA_012521855.1). Classification (GTDB taxonomy): domain Bacteria; phylum Bacillota; class Halanaerobiia; order Halanaerobiales; family DTU029; genus JAAYLO01. The sequence goes on along the minus strand of JAAYLO010000084.1, from coordinate 4,603 downwards.
TCCCGCTGAACTCAAAGTAATCATCAACCTCCAGATCCGCCCCTTCTATTATTTCAGCAGAGATTTCTTCATATCCAGCCAGATAATAGGCGGCAGCCAGCATATATTTCTCGATATTATTCAACTTATCCAGTTCACTCTCTCTCATATAGTTCATGGAACTAATGACAGGAGTATCAGCCAGTGCCAGGAGATAGAGGCGGTATACCCTTGTCAGATAAGTCCCCCTGTTTGTTCTGGCTACTGAATTCTGGTATTTGCTCCAGTTCTGAAGCATATCTTCAGGAACATGATAGCCTTTTTTCTTTGCTTCCAGGAGGAAATGTCCTACATAATTTGTGCCCCACTCATTGACAGCTCCTTCATTTGGCCAGTAAGAAAATCCTCCGCTGGATAACTGGAATTCTCTGAATCTTGCAATAGCAGCATTGATCCTTTCATCAATTTTCAGCAGTTCCTCATAATCAAATTTGTATACATCAGGCAGATAGAGCTGTGGAAATACTGTTGAAGTTGTCTGCTCTATACAGCCATAAGGATACCTGAGTAACCACTTGAGGCGGTGATTGATGTTCAAACCCTTTCTGGAAGATACAGTTACCCGGGCTGAAGAAGTATCCTCGACTCCCTCTGCAGGAACAGAGAATACAATTTCCTCACCGGCATCTACTATTTTTTCATAAGTGCGGTAAATATATGGATTATAAGGCCTGACAGCCAGTTCAACCTGTTTTTCTGTACAGAAATCACTTTTTTCTGTCTCAGCAGAAATATTGATATCCAATACACCCACTTTATTGTCAGCAATTAATTCAAAGAATACTTCCTGACTGTCTGCTGCGGTAAACTCAATAATTTTCTCATCTGCTCCAAGGATTTCAGCAGGCCCCTCCACTTCAATATTTACCTTGACTTTCCCCAGATTCTCCTCCATGGCAAAAACCGTTACCGGAATCCTTATTTTGTCCATGGGACCAAGTACCCTGGGCAATGTAGGCAGTATCATTAAAGGCGACTTGACTGTTACATTCTTTTCACAGGAACCGTAATTTCCTCTGTCTGCTGCAACAACCATTACCCTGAGACTTCCGATATAATTGGGGATCTTGAAACTAAGTTCTGCATATCCATTTTCATCAGTATTAAACGGGCCACTAAAGAAACTGACCGCTTCAAATCTATCTGCATCCTGTCTCATCAGCTGACGCTGTTGGTATGTCGTCTCATCTTCCGTAATTCCTCCCCCGACAGTAAATAGATTATAAATATAGCCATGGTGCAGGTCAATAATATCTGAATAATTATCATAAACCTTGCTCATCATCCTCTGTTTTGAGAAGAAATGATTCCAGGGGTCAGGTGTTTTAAATCCTGTAATATTCAGCAGCCCTTCATCTACGACAGCTACAGTAAACCTGGCCGCTTTCTTATCTTTAGTCTGTATTTTTACCGTTAACTCCTCTTCAGGCTGGATGGTTTCCGGAGCCTCAAGTTCAAGCTCTATCCTGGTATTCTGGCTGAGCACATTAAGCGGAATTACCCCATACATCCTGATAGGCAGGTCATTTTCTAACTCACCATAGGGCTGGTAGACCATCACAGAAATATAGGCATTGGGAATATACTCTTCCTTAACCTCGATCTCAAAAACTGTTTCTGTACTATAAATTTCCTCCCAGGATTTATAGAGTATATCCTCACCCTTTTCTATCAATAGCAGGGCTTTCCCTTTTGGAGGGGTATTCAGGGAAACATAAGCTGTCTCTCCAGGCAGGTATTCACTCTTATCCAGCTTGAGATTTACTACATCAGCACTCCTGCTTTCACCGCTGTCCCCCCACCAGTATGCGCGGAAGAAATAGCCGGCCTGGTGGCCTCCTTCAGGATCCCTGACTTCCAGAAGTATTTCACCATAATCATGTATTTCTGTCTTTAGATTGGCAAAACCCTCCTGGTTTGTCGTTATAGTACCCTGTTTCATAAGCTCTGTTCTCTCATCACTCTTGTAATGCCTCCGGAAACTGCCCTGATTGCTGTATTCCCACCACCAGTATTTCCTCAAACGGTAAATCCTGTACTCCAGTCTGCTGTTGGCTATTGGTTCACCTTCTTTTGTCAGGTGAACAATAGTAAAGTTAACATTATCACCATAGTCTATTTCATTACCTTCTAATTTCATAATCCCTACATAAGTATCATAATATTCTATCGGTATAATCTTTGTGGCAGGAACAAAGCGCCCTCCGCTTTCATAGACTTTTGTATTTATTCTTAATCTGACAGCAGAGGGGACATCAGAAAGCTCTGGAACATCCCATTCTAAAGCTATCTTACCTTCCTCATCCAGTTTTTCCTCAAAAATATCGCTCTCTATCCTCCTGAAATCAATACTCTCATTACCAAATTCAAAGTTGCTGAATCCGGAGAAACTCACATTATATGGCTCAATTACAAGATTGGTCTCACTCTCCAGGCCTGATGCCGGTGCGCCGAAAAGGTATTCTGAACTTACAGTAAAAGCAATCTCCCTGTCTTCTTTCTTAAGGAGTTCTTTTTCACTCAGTATATCTACCTTGATCCTGTATGGAACTACCTCTTCAATCTTGACTTCATGAGTAAACTGTCTGCTGCCAACCTCCAGAACTGCCTGCCAGTTACCGGTAAGGTCACTCTTTTCAGTCTGTATCCTGAAACTATAAAAACCGTCTTCTGCCTCTGTTATTAAGAGATCCTTTACCAGTTTACCCTGTGGATTATAGAACTTGAGACCAACAGGATGGTCTTCCGGAAAACTGTTATTTTCATCCCTCAGAATTGCAGAAATATTGATTTCATCACCAGGACGATATACGCCTCTCTCTGTATAGATAAAGGCATTTACCCCATCCTGTACCTGAATACCGCCTACGTCAAAAAAGGAGTTGTTCAACACTGAAGAATTCAGGTTCATGATAGTAAACTTTTCGCCGCTCTTTACTTCTATATATCTGGCTGTATTGGCTGCCCTGAGCCTGGCCAGGCCAGTTTCATCAGAATAAGCAGTGGCCAGTACCTTTCCGGAATTGTCCTTTATCTCCACAATAGCATTTTTTAGCGGCTCAGTTGTCAAAAGATCTGTAAGGAATACATAATAATCTCCGGAAAACTCTTTGACAGTAATACCAATATCACTATACAGTATATATTTAAGAGCCCTGTTAAAAGAATAATTGATATTTTTGTAAAGGACCTGATTTTGATCAAACTCCAGCTGCACAATATATAAAGCACTGCTGTCATCTGTTATGACATTACTCAAATCAAGTTCTGACTGAATCCATTTATTCCGTTCATCTCCAATTTCCAGTATCCTGTCTTCTATTATCTCTCCATAATGTTGAAATTCATATCTATTAAGTATATAATTATAATCCAGATCAGGACGGTATGAATGATTCTCATAAAAACGGATTAAGTTTTCCTCTTCAACTTTTTTTACCTGCATTCTCAAACGCTTTACATTTATTGTCCTGAAATGTATTTTATTGTCTTTAGAACTTGTCAATATAAATCCCGGGTTCAAAAATTCAACTCTGGGATATTCATCAGAAATCTCTGCCTGCAGGAAATAATTCTCTTTTTCAGCCAGTTTCTGGCCGAAAACACTCTCAATGCCCGGGAAAAGTTCAATACTGTACTGTTCTCCGGCTCTGAATGGACCAGTAATGAGTAAACTGTTATTATCTACCCTGACATTATAATCAATTTCAGGGCTGATAGTGAGATATCCCCGGTAGTCCCTATTTTCCTTCAATTTCTCTGAAAATACAATTCTCAGCCGGGAATTGCTGCCGTATTTTTCCTCTTCAACTCCCAGAACAGTCAAAGGAGATTCTATTGCTGACATTACAAAAGTTTCTTCAAAATCCCTGTCCAGGCCGATCGGCCCGCCTGCCAGCCTGGCAACAAGTTCTCTTTCCTGAAGCCTGTATCTCTTTACAGCAGCAGTACTGATCGTGAAGTTCAGATTATCCTCTGTTTCCAGGTGAAAGGATATATTCTTTCCATCAAGACTGAATCTTAAGGCATCCTGGACTTTTTCCTTGCTTGCCTCCTCTGAAAGCCTTAGAGTGCCTCTAAAAAATACATTTTCAGGATTCCTATCATCTTTCAGGACAAAATTACCTTTTAATTCGAGGAGTTCCTGGCCCATTGTCTGAAAATGAAATTCCAGTTTATCCATTAAGCCTTCTTTAAGATCAGGAAATATCTCCTTAAGGTTTAAAACAGCATAGTAGTTCATTTTCCTGTACAAAGGCTCATCAGGTTCAAAGACCAGAGTTCTGGTATCTTCCCAGTAAGTCTTTCCCTTTATCTCTGGTGTAAAACTAAAAAATTCAGTACTCAACTCCTTATTAATCATTTCTCCCTTTACCTGCTCTTCCCTGAATCTTACTGCTATCAGGCTGTCTGCCCTGATTATTCCTGTAGTTAAATGTGTTATCCCCATCTCTGTATCCTGAAGCAAAAAGGCCTCTTCTTTTTCCTCCTGTTGAAGGGAAATAATAATAAGAACCGTAAAGATGATTATCAGTAAAAACCCGACAAATAAAACCCTGCCATT
>JAAYLO010000083.1 GCA_012521855.1 Halanaerobiaceae bacterium | reverse complement strand
CTGGCATTTTAATAACAGAAGGAGTCTTTTTTAAAAATCCAAAGAAAACTTGACACTATCACTCTCTTTTTTTTTCTTGACATTGTTTTTTTTCTTTGATATATTCATTCTAAGAAAAGAATAAATCCTTTTAAACTGATCCGGAGAGGTCGGTAAGGGAAATTTATACAGCTTTCTATTTGATAAAAAAGTAATATAATTATAGCTGACCTCTTATTTAATTTAATTAATAAGGGGTATTTTAATGCCCTATATTAAGACAGGTTCAGTTTAAAAAATATTCTTTCCTGATATTATTATAAAATAGGAGGGTATAAGAGATGGCTTTAAAGGGTAAGGATTTTTTGGGTTTATACAATGTCAGTGCTGATGAAATTAACGAAATCCTGACAACTGCTGAAGCGATGAAAGAGGTATTTACCCGGACTGTAAAAAAAATACCGACCCTCAGGGGTAAAACAATTGTAAACCTGTTTTATGAAACAAGTACCAGAACCCGCTCATCTTTTGACATTGCAGCTAAAAGACTGAGTGCAGATGTTATCAGTATTGCCAAAGACAGTAGTAGTGTTATGAAAGGTGAATCACTGATAGATACTGCCAGAACTCTGGAAGTGATGGGTGTAGATGTTGTTGTGGTCCGGCATAGTGCTCCCGGAGCAGCAGAATTTCTGGCCAGAAAATTGAAGGCAAGTGTATTGAATGGCGGGGATGGTGCTCATGAACATCCAACACAGGCCTTGCTGGATATGTATACTATCAAAGAAAGAATAGGTTTTTTTAAGGGTTTGAAGGTAGTAATTGTGGGAGACATCATGCACAGCAGAGTTGCCAGATCTAATATCTGGGGGCTGACAAAACTTGGTGCAGAGGTCTCAGTTGTTGGCCCTGCGACACTGATACCAAGAAATATCATGGATCTTGGTGTAAAATTCTATACAGATCTGGATGAAGCTCTGGCTGGAGCAGATGTTGTGATGATATTGAGAATTCAAAAGGAGAGACAGGCCATGGGCTTATTCCCCTCCATCAGGGAATATAGAAAATTTTACTGTATTACTGAAGAAAGATTGGAAAAGCTAAAGAAAGATGTCCTGATAATGCATCCCGGCCCGATGAACAGGGGTATTGAAATAGAGAGTTCTGTTGCTGATAGTGTGAATTCTGTAATAACAGAACAGGTTACAAATGGTGTTGCTATCAGGATGGCTTTATTATATCTTCTGGCAGGGAGGAAAAAAGAAAATGAAATTATTGCTTAAAAAAGGGAAAATATTTGATCCTGTTAACAATTTATCTGGAGAATATGATATTTTAATAGAAAACAGAGTTGTAAGTAAAATCAGTAAAAATATAATGGAAAAAGACAGTAAAGATGTGGAGATTTATGATCTGAACGGTTTGTATATACTGCCTGGTTTGATTGATATGCATGTACATTTGAGAGAGCCTGGTTATGAGGAAAAGGAAACCATAAAAACAGGTTGTGAAGCAGCTGCAGCAGGCGGTTTTACTACAATTGCATGTATGCCGAATACAAAACCTGTTGCCGATAACCCTGCAACTGTTGAATATATAAAAGCCAAAGCTGAAAAAGCCCTGGTAAATGTAGTTCCAGTTGGCAGTATAACAAAAAATGGAGAAGGGAAAGAGCTTGCTGAGATTGGTTTTCTGAAGGAGGCAGGGGTCAGGGCTCTTTCAGATGACGGAAATCCTGTTATGAATTCAGAGATTATGAGAAGAGCCATGGAATATGCCGCAAGCTTTATGCTGCCGATTATCAGTCATTGTGAAGATAAAAATCTTTCCGGCGATGGGGTAATGAATGATGGTTATTATTCAACAATACTGGGACTTAAACCCATTCCAACTGTTGCTGAAGAGATTATGATTGCAAGGGATATACTTCTGGCAGAATATACAGGAGCAAGTCTCCACATTGCCCATCTGAGTACAGAACGCGGACTGGAGTTAGTGCTTGATGCGAAAAGAAGGGGCATAAATGTCAGTTGTGAAGTCACCCCCCACCATCTTCTTTTTGATGACAGCTATGTCACTGGTTATGATCCTGATACAAAGGTAAACCCGCCTTTAAGGGACAAAAGAGATGTTACAGCTTTACGTGAAGGTGTAAAGATGGGTATAGTAGATGTTATTGCTACTGATCATGCCCCTCATACATATGAGGATAAGCTGGGGGAATATGATTATGCGGCTTTTGGCATATCAGGTCTGGAAACAGCAGTTTCTTCATTATATACAGAGCTGATATTAAAGGAACTGTTTGATTTTAATGATCTGGTAAGACTTATGGGTATTAATCCTGCCCGTATTTTGAAGCTTGATTATCCTGGGATCCGAGTAGGGACCAGGGCTGACCTGATTGTTTTTGATCCTGGACGGAACTGGAAGGTTGAGAAAGAAACACTTAAGTCAAAGGGCAAAAATACACCACTCCTTGGAAAAGAGCTAAAGGGGAAAGTAGTACTTACATTTGTAAAGGGAAAGATGGTCTATAATGATCTGGAAAACAAAGGAGTGCTGATTTATGAATGAAAGCAGGATAAAGAGCAATATACAGATCAGTGAAAATTATTTTTTAATGGAAATCGAGAGCCCAGATGATATAAAAGATATAAAACCCGGGCATTTTTTGAATCTCAGGGTCAACTCTATTAACAGTACTGATCCTTTGCTCAGACGCCCTATCAGTATCCATGATTATAACCCGGAGAGCGGCAGTGTTTTTTTGTTATATAAGCGTGTAGGACGCGGGACAGAGATCTTAAGTACGTATAAAAAAGATGATAAAATAAATTTTCTGGGCCCCCTAGGGAATGGTTTTACTGTAGATTTCAAAAAGAAAAAGATACTCCTTATGGGTGGAGGAATGGGGGCAGCTCCGCTATATTACCTTTGCAGGGTATTATCCAGAGAAAACAGATTAACAGTATTATTGGGCGCAAATGATAAGGATGAGCTTGTATATTTTCTGGAAATATTTAAGAACACCGGTGCAGAGGTTCATTCAGCCAGTATTGACGGTAGTTGCGGGCATAAGGGAAATGTAATTGATCTCTGTTTAATGGAAAATATATATGATTATGATTATATCTATTCATGTGGGCCTGTACCGATGTTAAAGGAGCTGCAGAAACTGGCTTTTGAAAAAGATCTCAAAGGAGAGTTTTCACTGGAAGAGAGGATGGGATGCGGTATCGGCCTCTGTCTGTCATGTGTCTGTAAAACAGTAAAAGGGAATCAAAGGGTCTGTAAAGAGGGGCCGGTTTTCCCGCTGGAAGAAGTTATTTTTGAATAATATAAGACAGGATGTGATCGTTTTGCTGGAGATAGATTTATCTACAAAACTGGCTTCCCTGGAACTAAAAAATCCGGTAATCACTGCATCTGGTACCTGTGGTTTTGGGGAAGAACTTAACGAATATATAGATATTGAAAAATTAGGAGCCCTGACCGTAAAAGGAATAACTGTAAAAGCCTGGTCTGGGAATAAACAGCCGAGAATAGCTGAAACACCAAGCGGTATTCTGAATTCTATCGGTCTTGAAAATCCGGGTATCACAGGATTTATAGATGAAAAGCTTCCTGTTCTCGCCAATTACAGATTACCGGTCTTTGTAAATATTTCCGGTCATTCTATCGATGATTTTGTTTTTTTAGCAGAAAAATTAGCTCCATATCCTGAGATTTCAGGAATTGAGGTAAATGTATCCTGCCCGAATATCGAAGGAGGAGGGATGGCTTTCGGAACAGACAGCAGCCTGGTTTATCAGGTTACAAGAGAAGTCCGGAAAGTCTATCCCGGGATTGTTATCCTCAAATTATCACCAAATGTAACTGATATTGTAGAAATGGCTCAGGCTGCAGAAGAAGGCGGTGCTGATGTTATTTCCTTAATAAATACCTTATTGGGGATGAAAATAGATATAAAAAGAAGAAAACCTGAGTTGGGCAATATATTTGGCGGCCTGTCAGGACCTGCCATAAAACCTGTTGCAGTAAGGATGGTTTATCAGGTTGCCTCAAAAGTGAAGATACCCATTATCGGTATGGGTGGTATAATGTCAGGAAGTGATGCCATTGAATTTTTGATGGCCGGGGCCAGTGCAGTTGCTGTCGGTACTGCTGCTATGGTTAATCCTGTGCTTTTGCTAAAGATCATCGATGAGATCAGGGATTTTATGAAGGACAATAAAATAACAAAACTGAGTGAAATTATTGGACAGGCACTTTTATAATAAATACATATTTCCGGATAGTCCTGTGAATACTAAGTTTTGATAACAAATCAAGGAGTGGTACAAGAATGTATGATCATGAACAGACTATCAGGGATGGTTTTCAGAAGAATTTTATCGGACAGTTTTCTGCCCAGGGTACTCAGCCAGATAACCCTCAAAGCCAGGATAACAGCCTTCAAACTCTTAAAGAATTGGGCCAGACAGCGACGACCAGCAGTCTCAAAAGTGATATACATATAATCCCAATAATCGGACAGATAGAAGGACACCTGGTACTCCCTCAAAAAAATAAAACAACAAAATATGAACATGTTATTCCACAACTGGTTGCTGTAGAAGAGAACCCGGAAATAAAGGGCCTCCTTTTAGTCTTGAATACTGTAGGGGGGGATATAGAAGCTGGTCTGGCCATCGCAGAAATGATCAGTAGTATGAACAAACCGACAGTTTCAATTGTTCTGGGAGGCGGGCACAGTATAGGTGTACCCATTACCGTTTCTACAAATTATTCCTTTATTGTCCCTACTGCCAGTATGACTATCCACCCGATCAGGCTGACAGGAATGGTTATCGGTGTTCCCCAGACCTATGAATATCTTGATAAAATGCAGGATAGAATCATTAAATTTGTCAGTCTTCATTCCCGGATACCAGAGGGAAAATTCCGGGAATTGATGTTCCGTACAGGAGAACTGGTCCGTGATATTGGGACTGTTCTGATCGGTAAGGAAGCTGTTGATGTTGGATTGCTGGATGAGGTGGGAGGTTTAAATGAAGCCCTGGCAAAATTAAGGTTTCTAATCAGACAACGCGGGGAGGTATTTGTTTAAAATGCTGAACTACTCTATATATCCCGGTGAATTAATCTTTGAAGACTATGACACTTTTGAGGCAGAATATGAGGAGATAGAGCTTAATGATGAAGTCAGACTGCTTGTAGAAAGGATTAATAATAATCAATTAAAAATATCACAGATAATATCTTCAAATCCAAATTATTATCTCTTACAGGAATTCCAGCCTGGAACTATATTAAATACTACTCTGAATTTAAACCAGAATCATTGATAATATGAGACTAAACAGCATAGTTATAACTTAATGGATGTATTTGTTGTTAATTGAGGTGAAATATAACTATGCTTGTTTTCTTTAGCGGGTGTTTATTGTTTCTGGGCGGTCTGGAAGCTTGTAAATGGGCTATCAGGAATATTATAAATGAAAAATTAAAAAAAATAATTATATCACTGGATAGGCACATAATATTATCAATTATTATCGGTATAGTTATTACATCAATAATGCAGAGCAGCAGTGCCGTTTCAATAATCCTGATTTCTCTTATTGAGAGCGGTGCCATATCATTTAAGTCCGCCTTTTGTATAATGATGGGAGCCAATATAGGGACAACAATTACTTTGCAAATAATATCTTTACCGGTCCTGAATTTTTATCCCCATTTAATTATTATTGCTGTAAGTATTATTCTCCTGTCCAGGCTTTTTAATAATAAGAAGCTCTTTTTTGCAGGAGTATATATATTTTTTTTCGCAGTAGTTTTTGCAGGATTATTATTAATGTCCAGTGTATTTAAAACACAGGATAAAAGCGGATTAATTATGGATATTTTAAAATACTCTTCCAATAATATATATCTGGGTATTATTACAGGCACTATTACTACTGCAGTTATTCAGAGCAGTAGTGCCGTAACAGGAATAATTTTTAGTTTTGCCCTGAACAGGATGATAAATCTTGAAACTGCAGTAGCAGTTATACTGGGGAGTAATATCGGAACCTGTATTACTGCCTTCCTGGCCAGTTTAAATGCTGGCATTATGTCGAAAAGATTTGCAAAAAGCAATTTTATCTTTAATATTATTGGTGTTATCACGCTGCTTCCATTATTTACATTGTTTATAAAGATTATACGTTTGAGCAGCAGCCACTTACCTGGCCAGATTGCCAATGCCCATACTTTTTTTAATATCTATAATGTGCTGGTTTTTTTGCCGTTCATAAATACTTTTATTTGCAGTATAGAGAATGATTAACAAAAATTACTCATTTTATCATTTTATTCAAGGATATTTGATCCAGCAAAGAGATTAGCGGCAGGAAATTTAGTTTTAGTGTAGAAAATATATAGAGGATGTTTAACTGAAGTAAAATAATGGGGTGGAATATATGCCTGAATTATTAAAAAAAGATAAAACAGCAAAGAGAAGAAAAGATTATCAAACAGATATAGATGAGAATCTTATTGAAAAGAGAAAGAATGAGATTATAGGTATTCTGATACTGGCTTTTGCTGCCTTAAGTGCTATTTCTATTTTTACAAATACTGCAGGCCTTGTAGGCAGAAAGATGTCAGAGATATATTTTTCTATTTTTGGTTATGGTTCTTATGTTATTCCTCTTATCTTAATTGTCTGGGCCATAGCCCTGATCAGATTGAAGGGCTTGAGTATAAACAGCAGGGTAATAGGATTTATTCTTTTTTATATCTCTAGCCTGACTTTAATACATACCTATCAATATTCAAAATTCCCCCTGGAGTCTGCTCTTATAGGCCAGGGAGGGGGTATTATTGCCGGGAGCTTCTCATGGGTCTGTTTAAAGCTTTTTGGCTATATCGGTTCATATGTTGTTCTGGCAGCAATTATTTTAATAGGATTATTATTATGGTTTGATGTTTTTTTAATATCACTATTTCAATATCTAAAATCATCTATCAGATCAATTGGGAAAAACTTTAGTTTGTTTTTACAAAGGTTTAAAAGAAAAAAATCTACAGATAAAAAAGAAAGAGAAGAGCCTTATCATGATTTATTTGAGCATGATAATAATGTTTACGATCTTACAGAAAAAGAGG
>JAAYLO010000082.1 GCA_012521855.1 Halanaerobiaceae bacterium | reverse complement strand
GTGTAGAAGCAGTTTCAATTCCTCATAGGTAGACTAAAAACACCCCGGCTTCCGCTCAACCTGCACAAGCAGGAAAGTTTCAATTCCTCATAGGTAGACTAAAAACCCATTGCTTACATTGATTCTACTACATTCTCCTTTTTCTGTCAATGGTTATTTTGCCATTTATATAAATCCACTATATTCAACAATTCCTTTTCACTATTGACTTTTATCAGAAAAAAATATTTCGTCGGTCTCCAGGGTTTTTTGCACTACTGGAGATCGACGAAAATTAAATAAATATATCCATGGGGTTTTTTTCTTTTCCTATGCACTCCCTTTTGTAATATTTTGTTGTTCTCAATATATATATAAGTACTGAATCTTCCTCCTTATTCATTATTTTTTCAAAATCATATTTTAGTTTCTTATACTTAGCATCCGTTATTTCTCCTTCAAAAACAGAGTTTTGTACCCAGGTTAAATATTTTCTACAGGTCTTAAGAGCCTTTGCAACCCTTTTCTCGCCTACATCATATACCAGAATTATATACATATTATCACCAACCGGTACTATAAGGGATATATTCAGATTCCCCTATTAGATGTTTTTCCAATTTATACAATTCCAATCTGACAAGTCTTCTGTAAGAAACATTCCGCCCCAATTCTTTATACTTTATGGTTGTCTTGAGTTTATCTTCAAATTGTTGAAGGAATACCATCCTTCCCTTTTCTGTCAGGAGAATACCCTTTGTAGTTTTCTCAAAATCCCCTTCTGTAATCATGTTCTTTTTTACCAGAGTGAAAATTAACCTGTCTACTATGATAGGCTTAAATATTTCAGCCACATCCAGGTTCAGTGTAAATCTCCTGAAATTGGTGGCATGTAAAAATCCTATCCTGGGATCCAGATGAGTTTTATAAATCTCACTCAAAGCAACAGTATACATCATGGAATTACCAAAGCTTATAAGCGTATTTAGATAGTTCTTTGGAGGACGTTTACTCCGCTTCTCAAATACAAAGTCAGGATTGTCAATTATAATATCAAATGCACCATAATAATATTCTCTTATATTTCCTTCAATAGCCATCAATTCTTCAATTGTATTACACCCCTGTATATTATTAGCCAGTTCAAGGATTGCATCCTCTGTCTCAGTCAATTCTTTTCCCCGATTTCTATAGTATCGTATAACCTGTAACATATTTTGAGAAGCACCCTTAACAAACTTTCTGGCAATACTTATTCTTTTCCCGGGATCTATATAATGTTCAGCCTGTTTGAGTATCATATAGCCTGAATTCATGTGCTCTCTTGGATAATATGAACCTATATAATAACCGTAATAGTTGAAAAAGTGAATTATTATCATGGATTGAGTTATAAACTCTAAAAATCTCTTATTTACATCTACTTCTCCAAATACATAAATTTCATCAGTATTCTCAACCGGTATATATTTCCGTCCTTTTTCACTCTCGAAAAAAATGGTATTGTCTTTTCTCTTCAATTCACCATCTGAAAACAAATATATTGTCTTTTTCATGACATACAAAACTCCTTATATGCACAATGTTTACAAAAACCTATTTTTTTAAAAGAGTGAGGATAAGGCTTTGTTATAATATTTACTATTTCATTTACAGTATCCTCTACTTCTTTTATCATCTTATCATCGAGTTCTATATCTATTCTCCTCCGTTCTTCAGGAAATAGCAGCCTTCCTTTAGCATTTATTCCGTATTTTCGTAATTTATATAGATAAAAAGCAAGTTGCAGCCTGGCACTCTCCAGACCTCTCGAACTCTTTTTTATCTCTCCTACCACCAGATCTCCTTCTTCTGACCTGACGAGATCCAGGACTACATTTTCAAGATGAACCTTTTTTCTCGCCCAATCATAGCTTTTTTCATCTATAAGTCTTCCGATTTCAAGATAGGAATGATCCTGATCAGGTATTATCTGATGAGCCATTAACCATGTCTGGCGGCTACATATTGTATAACTCTGGACAAGTGTTCCTGTGACTAATTGTGACATTATACCCTCCTCTTTTCAGGAAGAAGTGCAAAACAACCAAAACCCTGTGAATTTTTACTGCCCAGGCCTGTCTCATACGCAATTCTGATAAGTTCAGGCTGACCTCCTACCCTGTATTTACCCATCCAGCCCTTTATAATTATTCCATGGTATTTTATAATATTCATCTTTATATCCTCATTATTTAAAGGCTCTATGAAAAACTTGCTATCAGGTTGATCATTATAGATTATTTCATACTTTTTCTTCAGGTTCTCATATATAAGTTTACTGAATACCTCTGTTGTAGGACTGTGGTATATGGTTTTCTTTTTTTCCATGATGGTTACAGTAGAATATGTTACTATAGGGGACAACATGGTTATAAGGCCGCTGTTGCAATCATTCTTATATTCATATGCGGATATCTTATTTACATAGACCGGAGTCCTGCCTAAAAACAGGTTATCGGTTTTGATTATTGAATTTGCAAAATTCTCTATGAACTCATCAACGATAGAGGAAACCACTAGCTTCACAGGCGGGGTAAATGTTATTGTTTCTTCTTCTATATCCATCTGGAATTTTCCAAGCAGCCTGGAAAAGGTAAAGAGTTTGAAATTCCTTTTTTCATATTTAAACCCTTCATCATGCAAAAAGCTTCTGAATATATCATCCTCTATATTTCTGTATATAAAACCCTGAACAATATTATTATAATGTATTGGTAAAACCATACTCCCATCAAAACCCAATTCCAGTTCTAATCGCATAAATATTATCCTCCCTTTTATTTACCAGATTAATACCTTGCCCTCACATATATAACCTGTAATTGAATCATAATAATCACTTTTACCAGCTCTATTTATATACCCCAGGCCTTCATATATAACTGGTAAATTTTTAGTAGTAGCCGGTATTGATATTATGTACTGATAAAAATCAGCCCTGAAGCTATCAAACATTATTCTTCTTTTGAGCGGATCTTTTATCTCTGCCAGTTCTTCATACATCTGCCATAGTTTTTCCCCATCTTCATCAGTTTCTACAAAGACATCAATTCTTGGCAGATCATCATCTATCAGCTTAAAATCAGCAATACAGGGAGTACCATCTATACTGGTATATTTCAGCCTGTAAACTGCATCCAGTAGCTTTCTTGACTCATCAAAAGATTTTCTGTTTTTGACCTGCATATAATACTCTTCAAGGAGATCTACAAATTCCCCCTCAGCTATATTTTTTCTTCTCGTAAACAAACTCCTGGTAATATCCAGCAATACCGAATCATATACATATTCTGCATACCTGCGGTTTTCATCCCGGAGTGAAACTATATATACTTCACCCCTCTTTTCTCCTTCCCTGTTACACCTTCCCGCAGTTTGATTTATTGAATCAAGAGGGGCGAAGTCTCTATATACAACATCATAGTCTATATCTACACCCGCTTCTATGAGCTGTGTGGTTACTGCAAAACGATATCTTTTTTTCTTCATATCTTCAATTCTTTGCAAACGCTCTTTGGGAATAACATGTGTAGAAAGAAAGGCAATCTCTATACTATCTACCTGTTTTTTCAGCAATTCATAAAACTTCCTGGCACAACTGATTGTATTGAATACAAACAAATAGCTTTTGTCTTCTTCAAAATTAATAAAATTGATAAATTCCTCTAAATCCATATCCCTTTCCAGAACAGGCTTTAATACTACACGGTCTAAAACCTCGTTTTTAAAGTATTTTTTTGCATCAGCCAGTGAAATACAGTGCTCCTTCTCAATTATATATGGATCAGTAGCAGTAATAAAAATAATATAACATCTAAAAACATCTGTGAATATATTGAATAATTCTTTCATCAATTCCCAGTATTTAGTGGGAATTGATTGTATCTCATCAAGCAGGATGATACTCCCTGCTATTTTATGAAATTTTCTCAGTGTACTATTCCTGTTGGACATGAGGGTATAAAAAAACTGTACAAAGGTTGTTACTATTATCTCACCATTCCAGCCTTCAATTAAAAATCTGGCCTGATCTGTATCAAATTCACTCTCTCCATCATCATATATAATGTCTGTCAGATGATGGTGTTTTAAGAGTATATTTGTCCTGGCCGGCAAGTTTCCCGCATTTAAGACCTTCTCATATTCTTTGGCATTTTGTTCAATAATACTTAAGAAAGGTAATGAATATATAATTCTGGGGACATAATTATAGTCCTCTGCCACCTTTTCTCTCAGCTTTAAGGCAAAAGCCAGTGACGAAAGTGTTTTTCCAAGCCCGGTTGGTAAATTAATGGAATATATCCGCTTATCAGGATTTATTTCCGTACTCATTATCTCTTTATATGCATTTTCCCTTAAAATATTTATTTTTTTCTTACTTGGTAAAAAAGTTGACTTATATGCATCTACTATTGAAATATCCATACCTACTTCTGGACGTTCTATACCCCTGCTGAATATAGCTTCACATTTGTCTGCATCGATTAAAATTGAAAAGAGAAAATTGAGTAAAATATATGGTATTATATCCTCTCTCTTGCCGAGTCTGCGTAGATTACGCCTGTGCTCTCTCATAACATCCGGAAAAGAATATATCCAGTCTGTTAGAATTTTTGCACTTAATTTCCCTTTAAATCCACGATTATGTAATGAATTTATCATATTATCAAATACACAGGCGTCTATACTATCTACCTGTTTTTTCAGCACCTCTATCTCCTTATCAGATATCCTTGACTCATCCAGAATGTTTCTAAAATTGCCATGATGACGTTTTACAACAAGAAAAGAATAATATGCCAGAAAGTCATCATCAAAATACTGGACAACACAGTAGTATGTGATGATGGCAGATAATAGTCCATGATGAGTTTCTGGCATTGATTTCAAATGAGCTTTTTCCTCTTCTGGAGCAAAAAGATATCTCTGAAAGAAAGTTGTTGACTTGCCGAGATTATGACAGAAACCGCAAAACTCAAGGAAAATAGCAAGATTTTCAATGGAATAGTTACATATCTTATCAACAGGTTTTTTTAAAAGTTCAGATGAGGCTATCCTGGCCACCCTGGTAAGGTGGTCAGCAAGCAACTTACCAGGGTGAGAAAATAGTTCAGAAGAACATGATACATTCACTATTTTCACCTTCCCAATAACGTTTGGCGTTTAGCCTTACAGGCTTTCCATCTATCTCGAATAGCACATCCTCATATCTATGAACAATCCGATCCTTATCCATTATAATTGGCATCTTTTCTTTAAAGTATTTCCTGTCCCCGCTTGAGTTTATATGTATATCTTCCACATGATATAATGGTACAACGCTGAGTACTTCGACATCTTCTTTTTTCCTCTCTTCAAAATACATCAAGTCTACAAAAGAGAAATCAGCCAGTAGTTCACTTAAACCCAGAGACAAAGTATAATAGCTCTTATGATCTTTAACAAATTCTACAACTCTGCTGAATAGATTCCTGTCTTTATGATGAAAGTATACTCTGTAATAGGGTTTTTTAATAAACTCTACTTTTATAGGGCTTCGTGGCCCATGATTTGCTTTCTTAATGGGAACCCAGTTATTCCCCTTAGTATTGATGATATTCAGGCCAGCCCTCCACTTCTGTATGGGGTTCTTTATTCTAATAGCTATTTTATAATTTTCTGGAGAAAACACTTCCAGGTATTCTTCCCTGTCAATGCCGGCAATAGCACTTAACATTCCTGCAATAGTGGGTGGTGGTGGAAATGAAAAACTCAATGGAGATGAAGTAGTATAATATTTCTTAAAATGTCCTAAGTCTCCAAAAATATCAAATACCAGGACTTCCATATCCATTCCCCTTAAAAATTAATTTCAACCAGACCAAATTCTGACAACAACTCCTTAAGACAGGCCTTTTCACCATCATGGACTATTTGCAGCCTGTCATCCAGTTTGTATTCAATACCCAGTATCTTTTCTCTATTATCCTTTAAGGCATTGACCAGGCCTGTTACTTCCAGTTTTCCATCTTCTATATCCCTTATTTCTTCATCCTGCTTCTCACTTATAAACCTGACACGCTTGTCCAGTTCTCCCAGATGATAATTTTTCTCTCTATATATTACTCTTAATAGCAATCTGGGCATCTGGCCTGTCTTTGAATTTGAAATAAGGTTTTTGGTCCCATTCCACATACCATCAAGTAATAATTGTATATCTTCTTCAGTCAGGTCTATTCCCTGGTTAATTGCTGCATTTTCATTTATTATGCCATAAAAAGCAATCAATGAATAAGGAAGGACATATCTTTCCGTAAAAGTACCCTGTTTTTTTGATTCCTTTGATGGCATTACTGTAGTGCCCTTTACATAAGTCATATTAACCCTGTGCAGTGAACGGCCGTATTTAAATTGTACAGGTCCAGTCAGTGTCATAATTCTATTTTTCACTGCCGTTGTTGCACCAAACAGTCTTACATCTACACACTTCTTCAGAAGCTCACTGTTATCTTTAAAGGCATCCAATCTGGCCTCTTTGTCTTTAAGGGTTCCATCTTCATCACGTAACTCCAGAATAAATATTTCCTCCCCCCTGTAATCATGGAGATAATCACGAATAGTCCTCTTGAGCCTGACATCTGTTACAAAATTGTTCCCTGTTTCTTCATCAATACGCGGTTTATTCTCATCGATTGGATCCCCATTTGGATTTGAATCAGTGACATCATACAGAAATAACAATTCTGAACGATTTTTGATGACTGTCATTTATTATCACCCTCCATTTTTTCTTTTTTCTTTTCATATTCACTAAAAATAATGTCAGTAACCTCATTGGTAAGATTCATTCCAGCACAGAAATAAAAATTCATCTCATCCACAGTCATATTCCATTTTTCGCCAGCCTGTAATATGTAGCAAGATGCTTCCTGGGCAATTATCCTCTCCCTCATATTGAAGGAATTGTACTCCTCTAATTTGTTTTGCACCTTAGGCAATAAACCTCTGAAATCCTTCTCGCTCAATCTAAAACTCTTCAGATTTTTTAAAAATGGCGGATTATCTGTATCCCTGTCCTTCTTTTGAGTCCTGAGTAAGAGTTCTGTAAGTGAACCCAGAAGGAATAATCCCTTCTTTGCTGAAGTCCTGAAAGTGTTTCCATACTTATTAAACATCCCGTCAAACATCCGCTCGTCCAAAACATCTCCTCCTTCCATTTTAATTAGTCTCAAATCATCCAGAAACAATATGGTCATAAGGCCATCAAGTATTGCAAAATAATAATTATTCTGATTCTGTAAATCATTTCTTATTTTGTTCATTATGTGCCTGTACATAAACTCTGGCGATATGGAACGTGCTTTAAATATCCGGTCCAGAACATCCAGGAAATATTTATCAAGATCAGTAGTTGCTTTTTTTGCATCTGATTTAAAGAAAAATTTCCTTACTGTCCCAAAAGTAAAATTAGACTTTACAAGATTATCCACATAGTCTTTGGCTTTAAATATTGTACGTATCCTGGAAGGAAAAACATCCTGTATATGAAGCAAAATCCTTTCTGCAGATTGCTCTTTCCTTAAAAATAGAAAGTCCAGAGCAATTATATCTCTGATATCCTGAAGTTCATATAATATATCATTTTCATCTCCTGTAACACTCTTAACCGTTTCTTTTTTCAATGATATCTTTTTTGAACCCTCTTCCCAGATTTCGAATATATATCCGTAATCAGATGGGGTTCCTAAAAGGAATTTAGGTATAAGAAAATACTCTATTCCGGAAAAACTGAACCGTAAATGTTTTTCAATATATTCTCTGCCCTGTTCCATTACCAGATTACACTCAGAACAAATGGGGAAATTTCTCCAGGATTTTTTTTCATCAAAACCTCCTATTATATAGCCTATTTTATCTTTATTATAAAACGCATATGGGCTTACATTCCCCATTACGACAGATCTCTTTTCCCCGCAGATTGAGCAAACCTTATCTTCCGATACAATCCTGGAAGATTTAGATTCCAGCTGATAAAACAACAAAT
This sequence comes from Halanaerobiaceae bacterium, assembly GCA_012521855.1. Taxonomy (GTDB): domain Bacteria; phylum Bacillota; class Halanaerobiia; order Halanaerobiales; family DTU029; genus JAAYLO01. Next base: position 1,839 of record JAAYLO010000082.1, on the reverse strand, counting down.
CATTGAATACCTTATAATCCCCCAAATACCGGTAAGTACCATAATCCTTTATCTTTATTGTAATTACTGCACGTTCTTTCGAACCTAATCTACTCCATTTTTCTGCTACCGTTTCTTTAATTCTTTCATCATTTTCCTCCAATGTTTTTCTCATGTTCTCCAGAAATATCCTGTCTTCTTCAGTTACAGGAAGGTCCTTTTCATCCAGTATCTTAAACCAACCTAATATTCTTCGCTCTACCATACCCTTTACCTTATCAACACTATTCTGACTTATTTTAGAAGTAGGTGTAAAATTAGCTCCACTTGCTGAACCTGTCCTGTGCAAATAGCCTCTTTCTCTGTTTTCATCATATTCTTCTTCTATAATATCTACATAGTTGAATATCTCGCCTGTTTTTTCAAGGTCTATCGCCAGTACCTTTGGGTAATTTTTTCTATCAATTGGATCCAATACTATATCAAGTTTATCAATATTATCCCGCTCTACTTTATATTTACCAATCTCGTGAATAGCTGCTAACAACCTCTGCACCTCCTTTCAAAATCTTAACAATATATAATATCTGTCCAGAACACCTCCTTTTTCTCTTTTATCTACATCATACCATACAGCTTTTACCACATTATGTCCCGAACTCATGTTTTTCTATAAATTTCTTTCATTTTCTCTATCTCCTCCATTACCTCTTCCCTCAATTCCTCAGGTTCCAGAATCTCTACACCTGCTCCAAAGCTGAGGATCCAGTGCTTCAATTCCTGCATGCTGCTGCTGGTTATCTCAAACCGGATCCTGTCACCAGGCAGATCATAAATCCTCTGTGATTTGTGCCATTCCTTTTCTCTGACCAGTCTTGCAGCCTTTCCACTGAATATCAAGACCAGCCTTCTTGCCTTATCTCCCCTCTCTACACCCCAGCAGGAAGCCATATACTCATCTATATCAAAACTCTCATCTCTGGAGAATCTCTCTCCAGTAGTTTCTATATCCTTAATCCGGTCAACCCGGAATTGCCTTATTTCTTTCCTGTTGTGGCAATAAGCTATTATATAACAGGCACCGCCATAATACTGAAATAGATAAGGGTCTATCTTCCGCCTGCTTAATCTGTTACTGTTTAATGAATAATAGTCAATGATTATCGATCTTCTGTTTTCTATACAACTTTCTATTTCCTGAAAAATATCTCTGAAATCACTGAGATTCACAAAGGGGCCGTACTGATAGGATATCTGTTCTCCAAGGTCAGTCACTACTTTTTGAATTGAAGAAGGGAGGGAATTCAATATCTTTGTAATAGCTATATGCAAAGCTTCTTTATAGGGGAAAAACTCTTCCTGAAAGGCCTGTCCTGCAAGGAGAAGGGCCAGGGCCTCTTCCCTCGATATATCAGGTGGTTTGAAGTAAAAATCATCAAGGATAGAATAGGTATGATCTTCAGGGTTATCAAAAAGGGGTATCTCCATCTCTTCCATGATCTGCAGATCCCGGTATATTGTCTTCGGACTTACCTGGAAATATTCCGCCAGTTCCTTTGCACGCCACTTTTTATGCTTTGAATTCAGGAGGCATATCATTTTGAGAATTCGAAATAATCTATTTTTCGACCTCATAAAAAATCATCCTCTTATCTTTTTTACATTATTTGTTATATATTTATATATTTCGCTAGCAGATTCTGAAGTCCTTCTTTTTCTGTAATAAAAAATCACTAAAAGACTTAGTGATTCATGCTGACTATGGTTTTATCTTTCAAATTAAACTAGTATAAATCCATTTATTTTTTCAAAATGTTATTACTCCTAACACTTCCTTTCCCCTCATATTTTGATAAATCT
>JAAYLO010000081.1 GCA_012521855.1 Halanaerobiaceae bacterium | reverse complement strand
CATCAGGAAAATTCATATGATTTTGTCAGGACACTATATAAAAATGGGCACCTTAAGAAAATAACAACTTCTCAATCTTATGATCCGGAATATGAAGTATTTCTTAATGGCCGCCAGGTTATAGGGAAATGTCCAATTGACGGGTGTACATCAGAAAAGGGTTATGCTGATGAATGTTCACTGGGGCATCAGTATATGGAAAAAGATTTGATCGATCCCAGGAGTACCCTGTCTGGAAAGACACCAGAAATGAGAGATGTAACGAACTGGTACTTTAAACTGGATGAGTTCCATCAACTTCTTACTGAGTGGGTGGAAAAGCTGAAGAAAAAACCAAATGCCAGGCACTTTATGGTAAAAAGCATAGAAGAATTTCTGGAACCTCCAGTTATTTATATAAAAAATGAATATATTGATTTATTAAACTCAATAAAAGATAATCTGCCGGATTCTGTTATTGAATATGATGAGAAAAAGACTTCTTTTAAACTAATATTCGAGACCCTTGAAGATAGGGAAAAAGCATGTACTATACTGGCAGATAAAAATATACGATTTCGTACCGGGAAAACCCTTGTACCATTTCGTTTGACTGGTAATATTGAGTGGGGAGTTAAAGCTCCGGAAATGGAGGGGCTAAGCGACCTGACTGTCTGGGTCTGGCCTGAGTCCTTATGGGCACCAATATCCTTCACAAAAACGTATTTGGAAAAAGAAAACAGGGATAATAGTGACTGGAAGGACTGGTGGTGTTCCAGAGAAGCAAAGGTTTATCAGTTTATAGGTGAGGACAATGTTTATTTCTATGGTCCTGTTGAGATGGCCATGTTTATGGGTACTCAGGGGCCTGAACCCACAACCGAGCCAGAGGAAGGAGAGCTGCAGTTACCGGAACTGATTGCAAACAGCCATCTTTTATTCCTTGATAAGAAAGCAAGCAGCAGCGGTGCAGTAAAACCTCCTATGGCTAAGGATCTATTAAATTATTATACTGCAGAACAACTGAGGGCTCATTTTCTAAGTTTTGGACTGGGTATTAAGAGTGTAAGTTTCAAGCCTAAACCTTTGGACCCGAAAGGCGGAAGTCATGGAGATCCTGTTCTCAAGGAAGGAAATCTGCTTTCTAATGTATTTAATCATGTAGCCCGTACATGTTTTTACACTATACAGAAATTTAACAATGGTAAACTCCCTGTTGGGGAAATTAGTAGTGATATACTTAAAGAGGCGGAAAAAACAATCCTTGACTATGAAAGAGCGATGTATAATTATGAATTTCATCAGGTTATGAATCTGATGGATAACTATATCCGTAATATAAATAAATACTGGTCAAAGAAGTTCAGTGAGTACAGGCAGAATGATGATGAGAGTATTTTGTTACAGCTCTTTATAGATGCTTTCCACATGCTCCGGACTGCAGCTGTTCTGATGCATCCTATAGCTCCAAAGGGAACAGAGATGATACTTGAATACCTGAATCTGGAACAGGCAGATGAATTCTGGGATTGGAATCGAATCTTTGACACAATATATGATTTTATGGAAAATCCCGAAGAACATGAGTTTAAATATCTTGAACCCAGGGTGGATTTCTTTGAAAAACATCCAGGCCAATACTAATGTAAAAATCAGCAGGGGCTGTCTTGAAATGAGACAGCTTTTTTTGTACACAGAAACATATTATAGTTATGTATAATTAATAATAGTTAATAAAAAAACCAGACAACAGTTGACAGCAATTGATATTTGTTGTATAATGAACAGGAAAGCAACTGGTGGAAATAAAAGGAGGGGGAGGTCAAAAATGACTGATAATGACCTGATAACAGCTCAAGAACTGGCTGAGAAATTGGGCCTTTCTGTAGAAACTATCTGGAGATATACCAGGGAAAAGAAGATACCCTATATACAATTGGGGAAAAAACAGTACCGCTATAGACTATCTGATGT
>JAAYLO010000009.1 GCA_012521855.1 Halanaerobiaceae bacterium | reverse complement strand
TGTTAAAAATATTTAATATTTTGAAAAGGAAAATGAACAGGGGTATTGAAATGAATGAATATATATTAATCCCCGGCAATATTGAAGATGGTGAAAGGATAGTTGAGAAAATATTCAATAATTTGTGCCTCATCTCTATTCTTAAGGATAAGCACTGCTTTATACCACCTGTTGTTTTTAAAAAGCTTGAATTGAAAGAGTTAATAAAAAAGACTACATTGCCACTGGAACTTTCAGGAGAAGAACTGGATTTATTGGAGATGTATTGTTCTGAAGAGTTAGCCTGGAGAGATTATAAGAAAAGCATGGCTTTTCCTTTCCCCTTCCTGGAAGAAAAGGAAATTACCCCTTATACTGATATTGCTCATAAATTAAGTGAAGAAAACCACTGGGTTTTTCAACTGTTTGATTTTTTTATGTTTTTGACAACTGAAGGATTCAAAATAAGCCCCGGAATAGAGCCAGATGATTTTCTTTATAAGCCTGATGGCAGTATCAAGTATTTTGTGGGGTTCAGTCAGCTTTTACTGGGGAATAAAGGTATAAGCCGGTATAATTTATATTCCCTGGCCTCTTTGCTAAACAAATACTATTTGAGGGATACAGAGGAAGGTGAAGCCCGCCTTTATTATCAGAAATGGTTTGAGAAGATTGAGAGCAGGCTGATTGAGCCTCTGTTATATAATCAATATAGAGCTTTTACTTATAATAGTTTTGAAGAGATAATTAATGACTTAAATGGTATGGAAAAAGGGGTGAAAAGAAAACCCGTCCGCCGCAGGATTGGGATTTTTCTGGATACAGCAAATATAATGACCCCTTTATACAACCAGTATTCCATGATGGAGATAGATTTTGACCTTCTAATTTCGCGTATATATAATCCTGAAAATGGAGATGTGATTTATAAAAAACAGGCGGTTATTTTCTTACCTGATTATGAGAAGCAGACCTTTGCAGGAGAAGACAAATATGCTCTTATTTTTATGATCAGGGATTATCTTGAGTCTTCCGGATTTGAGGTCTTTAGTGTAGAGAACAAAACAGCCGCTGCGAAGGAAATAATAGAAGGCGTTGATTTTGATATTGATGATATGAAATTAATTGAACTCATGGAAAGTTCTTTTAATGAGCTTGACGGAATTTTACTCCTGACCGGGGACAGTCATTTTTATGATATAGCAAACAAATATAAGTTATCCGGAAAAGAGGTTAAGGTGCTTTCTGTGAGTGAAGAGAATACCAGCAAACTTTTTCCGAAGAATTTTGATCATATGTATATTGACCAGTATTGGGATTGTATTAACTTTCAGTAGATTGTAAAAGGGAATTTCTCTTTTAATTTATAAATACCTGGAGGGGACAAAATGGATATACTGAGGATAATCAGTGAAGGAATAAGTAATGATTTGATAAGCCTGGCGGTTTTTCATGTGCTTACAGCAATGTTTATTGTTGATATTTTCTTATATATTATAATCTGGGTAAATATTATTTCCTTCAACCGGAAATTAAAAAACGGTTATACTTATAAAGAGCCTTTACGTGGTTTGCTGGAAGGCTTTGATGATCTTATAAAAAGGTCAGTAAATGAAATTAATACCGGAGCCTATGTAGAAGACTTTTTTTCAAGATATAAAGCAACTGTTTTCCCAATACCTTTACTGGATTTTATAAAGCTTCCCTTAATTAGTACCATAAAATTTATAAAAGAAACAGTTTCACTGTTTATCCTTGTCGGGGTGCTGGGTACTTTTGTGGGTATTTATGTATCTTTGTCAAGCCTGCTCGGTGGTCCTGATGGATTGATTACGTCTCTGGATACCATTTACCCTGTCTTATCCGGTATGGGTACTGCCTTTGCAACAAGTATAGTGGGAATGAGTTTATCCATGACGACTACCCTCCTGCTGAAGATATTTAATGCAGAACAGTTTCTTACGGGGGTCATGGTCAGAACTGAAAATTATCTTGATAATGAAATTAAAATTTCAGAGAAATCTTTTGTAACAAATGCTTTAAGGAATATATATCTGAAGCTGGAAAGGGGTTTTGGAGAGCTTCTTGAGCAGAATGAAAGGGTATATAATGCCATCAGGGGATTTGAACAGTTTTCTCTTCAGTTTAAAGAAGCTGCCACCTACATGGAGGATTTTAATACAAATCTTGCCGGCAGCATGAGTGATCTCAAAGATTTTTATCAAACCAACAGGGATTTTACTGCCGGTTTTGCCAGAGATGTCCATATATTGTCCAGTAAACTGGAAGCACTGTTTAATGTAATAGATGAGTTAAATAAACATCAGGAGAGCATAGGACAGTTAATAAATAATAATTATGATGTTCAGCTTGAGAATATTGCAACCTTAAAAGGGATCAGGGAAGATATTTCTGGTTGTCAGGAGGATTTAAAGGAAAATTATCAGCTTTTCAGGGAACAATTGAAAGATGACAGGAATAAATTGTCTGAGCTCTTTACGGCTTTAGAGGAGAATCTGGAAAGACAGCATAGAGTGGCAGAGGATTATAAAGAAATAGTAGAGAATATCGGAAAACTGAGAAAAGAAGTTGCGGTGACCTTTGAAGAGAATGCCCAGGTACTGACTCAGGCCATGAGTGAAATTAAAGACAGTTATAGCAATGAAATGAGCAGGAATGTTAAGATTTTTCTGGAACATGTGGGCTTATCCAACAGAATAATCAGTAAGGCTTTAAGCTCCCTGGAAAGCAAATTCCAGGAGAATGAAGCCGTTCTGGCGAAATATCTTGGCGGCCTGGCTTTTAATGCCCATGACCTGGAAGCTGTTGTGAAAGAGCTGACAGATGTGGTGAGAGAAATGGACAGGAATATCAGAGAATATAATAAAGGGATAAAAGAGTACAGCAGATTAATTGAATCTGAACAGGAGAGGATTCTCAATGTCAGGCCGGATTAATAGATTGTTGGGGATGAGCGAAAAGGAAGAAAATTTCTGGCCTACTTTTTCGGATCTTTTGAGTGTAATAATGTTTATTATTCTTTTGACACTGGTTTCTTATATATTTGTAGCCCAGGTTACTACAATAGAGGTAATAAAAGTACAGGAGATGATCAACAAAAGAGTGACAGAGATAGTAGGTTTCCGGGAGAAAATTTATGAGGAGTTAAGCTCTGAATTCAGTGAGAGTAATATGGGTATATATCTGGATAAGAACACGGCAGCTATTTCCTTCAGTGGAGATGTTCTTTTTGAGGTTGATTCTGATGTAAACAAACCGGAATTCAAGGCAATGTTGATCGAATTTTTTCCTGTTTATACAGAAGTCCTTTTGAGTGAAGAGAACAAAGATATTGTTTCCCAGATTATTATTGAAGGACATACGGATGATACTGGTGATTATATGTATAATCTTGACCTGTCTCAAAGGAGGGCTGCCAGTGTGGTGAAGTTTATTTTAGGTCATGAGTTTCCTGATTTCAAATACAAAGAGGAGCTTAAGCATTATATTACTGCCAATGGTAAATCAGAGAGTTCTCTTATTTATAATGAAGACGGTACTGTTAATCGTTCAAGGTCCCGCAGGGTGGAAATCAAATTTACCATTAAAGACCAGTATCTAATAGAAAAAATGCAGGAAATTATAGATAATTAAAATAACGGGCCGGCTGTTAAAAAAGCCGGCTTTTTTCTTTTATATTTTTTTATCTGCAAAGACTCTGTTGATTAATCTTGACTTTATGGTTCCAGTTTGTTAAAATAATAAAAATATTTCTACATAAATCATCTTTTCAGGTAAAAGAATATAATTAAATAGAAAGGGGCTGTTTTTGTGAAAAAGGTTATTAAGGAAGCTTTGACATTTGATGATGTGCTTTTAGTGCCTGCCAAATCTGAAGTGCTGCCAAGGGAAGTGGATACAAGGACCAGGCTGGGCAGAGATATATTTTTGAATATCCCGATTATAAGTGCGGGAATGGATACTGTTACAGAATCAAGAATGGCTATTGCCATGGCCAGACAGGGCGGCCTGGGTATTATACATAAAAATATGAGCATAAGACGCCAGGCAGAAAAAGTAGACCAGGTGAAGAGGTCTGAAAGCGGAGTTATTGTAGATCCCTTTTATTTAACACCGGATAAGCCCATCAGCGAGGCAGAAGCTTTAATGTCCAAATACAGAATTTCCGGTGTGCCCATAGTTGACAGGGATATGAAATTGGTCGGTATTATAACCAACAGAGATCTCCGCTTTGTGAAGGATTATTCACTTCTTATAAAAGATGTCATGACTTCTGAAGGGCTCGTCACAGCTCCGGTTGGTACTACTGTAGAGGAAGCAATAGAAGTCCTGCAGGAACATAAGATAGAAAAACTTCCTCTGGTAGATGAAAATAATGTCCTGAAGGGCCTTATTACTATAAAGGATATAGAAAAAGCAGAACAGTTCCCCAATGCTGCCAAGGATAAGCAGGGCAGACTCCTTGTCGGAGCAGCTGTCGGTATTACTGAAGATACTATGGACAGGGTAAAGGCTCTGGTTGAAGCTGAGGTTGATGCTATAGTAGTTGATACCGCCCACGGTCATTCCAGGGGTGTTCTGGATATGGTAGAGGAGATAAAAAATGTCTATCCAGATTTACTGGTAATTGCCGGCAATGTTGCTACTGCTGAAGCCACAGAGGACCTGATAAAGGCCGGTGCAGATGTCATTAAGGTAGGAATCGGTCCAGGCTCTATTTGTACAACCAGGGTAATTGCCGGAGTAGGGGTTCCCCAGCTCACAGCAATCTTTGATTGTGCTGAAAAAGCCAGAGAGTATAATATTCCTGTAATTGCCGACGGCGGCATAAAATATTCCGGTGATATTGTAAAAGCCCTTGCTGCAGGAGCTTCTACTGTTATGCTGGGTACCCTTCTGGCAGGTACAGAGGAGAGCCCGGGAGAGATGGTGATTTACAAAGGAAGAAGTTATAAGGTTTACCGGGGTATGGGTTCTCTGGGTGCCATGCAGGATGGCAGTAAGGACCGCTATTTTCAGGATAAAGAGGACGAAATTAAAAAACTGGTACCAGAAGGCATTGAAGGACGGGTTCCTTATAAAGGCCCGCTGCAGGATACCATCTATCAATTAGTTGGCGGTCTCCGGGCAGGAATGGGTTATTGCGGGGCCAGAACCATTGAAGAACTTTATGAAAAGAGCCGGTTTGTAAAAATAACTTCTGCCGGCTTGAGGGAAAGCCACCCGCATGATGTCAGCATTACCAAAGAGGCACCGAATTATTCCTTTGACTAAATTATAAATATCATCAGGGGGTATATTCACAGTGAGTGATAACATAAAAGAAGAAAAATTAGTCATTGTTGGGGGAGGTCCTGCCGGCCTTACTGCTGGAATTTACGGGACCAGGGCAGGATTAAATCCTGTAGTTTTAATGGGCCCGGAACCCGGGGGACAGATTACGACTTCTCCCGAGATAGAGAATTTCCCCGGATTTCCGGAGGGAATAAGGGGCTTTGACTTGATGCAGAGAGTGATTGAACAGCTTGAAAATCTGGAAGGCAGAATGGTCTATGAACTTGTCAGGAGAGTAAATCTGGATAAAAGGCCTTATATTATTGAAACTGATGGAGGAGTATATAAAACAGATACAGTGATTATTGCTACAGGAGCTTCTCCCCGGAAGCTGGGCCTTGAGAGTGAAAAAAGGCTTTCCGGCAGAGGTGTTTCTTATTGTGCAACCTGTGACGGTGCTTTCTTTAAGGGTAAAGATGTTGCAGTAGTTGGCGGCGGCGATACAGCTCTGGAGGAGGCTAATTATTTGACCAGGTTTTGTTCAAAAGTTTATATTATCCATCGCCGTAATAAATTCAGGGGTACAAAGATACTCGCAGACAGGGTTATTAGGAATCCTAAAGTTGAGGTAATCTGGGATTCTGAACTGGAAGATATTTTAGGCGATGAAAAGGTAGAAGGTCTTATAATAAGGAATAATATAAATAAAGAAAAAAGGGAATTGGAAGGTGTCAGCGGGGTATTTATTGCTATCGGCCATCAGCCCAATTCAGAACTTTTCAGGGACTATCTGGAACTGGATGAACAGGGGTATATTGTTACAGACAGCAGATACATGACCAGTAAAGAGGGGGTCTTTGCAGCAGGTGATGTTCAGGATCCTTTCTATAGACAGGTAATAACCTCAGCCGGGGCCGGGGCAGCTGCTGCAATAGAGGCCAGTAAATATATAGATAATTTGAATTAGAGCTATGGTCTTTCATCATTTTCGTTTAAATCTTCCATAACCTCTTTTACAGTCTTTATTGAGACCCCGAGTTTTTCAGAAATTTCGTACTCACTCATTCCAGTTGGCCAGACAGGCAGAATCTTAAGCTGCTTGATTTGCTCTTTTTTAGTCTCTTTTTTCATATTTTTCTCCTTACAGGATAGTTTTCAGTAATAGTATTCCCGGGAAAAGAACCGGTTATACTGACAAATCCCCTGTAGTCTTAATTTGCAGGGATTTTCTTCTTTGTAGAGAATATAAATATTAAAGAGAAGAGAATACTAATATATTTGCTCCGCAAAAGAGTAAATAGATAGGGGTTTTAGATATGGCACAGGGTAAACTCGTAGTGATAGAGTCCGGAACTGATGGTAGTGGTAAGAGTACTCAGTTTGAATTGTTGTATAAAAGATTAAAGGAAGAAGGTCATCATGTTTTCCAGGTTAAATTCCCTGATTATACAAGTGATTCATCTGCCCTGGTGAAAATGTATCTGAGAGGGGATTTTGGAGAAGACCCCAGGGATATTAATCTATATGCAGCTTCGGCTTTCTATGCAGTAGACAGGTTTGCATCATATCAGATGAAATGGAAAAACCATTATGAAAAGGGGGCAATTATTCTTGCGGACCGTTATACTACTTCCAATATGATTCACCAGGCCTCGAAGATAGATAATGAGAAAGAGAGGAAAGAGTATCTGAAATGGCTGTGGGACCTGGAGTTTAAAAAATTCCAGCTTCCTGAGCCTGATCTTGTAATATTTCTGGATGTGCCCCCGGTATATAGTATTGAGATAATAAAGTCCAGGGGAAAACAGGATATACATGAAAGGGATTTTGATTATTTATATTCCACATACAATAATGCCCTGGAAATTGCGGGTTTATATAAGTGGTGTATAATTAATTGTGAAGAAAAAGGCCGGTTTAAGTCTATCGAGATGATACATCAGGAGATATATAAAAAGGTGAGCAGGACTTTAAAAGGAGGGGATTAAATAAAAATGACTAAAGAGGGGAACATTGATAAAATGAAAATGGTGATTGCCATTGTCCATGATCATGATGCCCAGAATTTATTAGAAGCTCTGAACAGGGATGGATTTCAGGTGACAAAATTGGCCAGTACGGGGGGCTTCTTGAGAGAAGGAAATACTACTTTCCTGATTGGTACAGATGAAGATAATCTCCAGGAACTGAAAGAGATAATTAAGGAAAATTGCCGGACCCGCAAAAAGACTATAGCTCCCATGTCACCCGTTGCTAATACGATGGAAAGTTATTATACTTTTCCTATGGAAGTCCAGATTGGCGGTGCTACCGTTTTTGTTATAAATGTCCAGGAGTTCGTTAAAATGTAAGTGATATAGAATCGAGGTATTATTATGAGTTTCCAGAAAATAGCGGGACAGGACGCCGCTGTCCGGATTCTGCAGGATGAGCTGAAGAGCGGCAGGATACACCATGCTTATTTGTTTACAGGCAAAAGGGGAATAGGAAAGAAGACTACAGCGGTAGAATTTGCAAAGGCCCTGTTTTGTAAAGATGAAGGTATTGATTCCTGCGAAAAGTGCCTGTCCTGTCGTAAAATAGAGCATAAAAACCATCCTGATTTGATAATTACAGGAATTGAAGAGGGAGATTCCATCAAGATTGATCAAATTAGAGAACTCCAGAGGGAATTATCCTATAAGCCCTTTGATGGCCGGTGGAAAGTTCATATAATTGAAGATGCTGACAGCTTAACTCCTGAAGCTGCCAATAGTTTATTAAAGACCCTGGAAGAGCCTCCTCAATATGGAGTCATTATTTTGCTGGCAGAGGAATTGGATCAGCTTTTACCGACAGTTATTTCCCGCTGCCAGAAGATACAGTTTAATCCACTGTCTGTTAAAATTATTGAAGCAAAACTACTGGAGGAAGGCTATCAGGAAGAAGATACAAAATTAATAGCCAGACTGGCAGACGGGAGTCTGGGACGGGCCTTTGAATTGATCAAAAATGAGGATTTTCCTGCACAGAGGAAGAAAATACTGGAAAGGCTGTATAAAATATCAGAGCTGGATGCGGTCAGTATTTTTAGATTTGTTGATGAGCTTATCTCTTTTATTAATGATATGGATGAAAGTTCTATCTTTTATTTGATATTAAGCTGGTATAGAGATATAATATTATATAATCAGGGATATTATAATGAAATAATAAATTATGACTATCTTGAGCAGCTAAAATTATCATCTCAATACTATTCGCTGGAAGAATTGATATCTATCATGGAGTTAGTAAATAATATAGAAGGGTATATAAAAAGTAATGTAAAAAAGGACCTGGCTTTACAGGTAATGATGTTTAAGATAAGAGCTAAGAAGGTGAAATAGATTATGTATAGAGTTGTTGGTGTCAGTTTCAAGAAAGCCGGGAAGATCTACTATTTTGAGCCCGGAGATTTTGATCTGAAAATAGGAGATTTTGTAATTGTAGAAACTGCCCGGGGAATTGAATTTGGAGAGGTTGTTATGAATCTTAAAGAGGTAACAGAAGATGAGATTGTTGCACCATTAAAAAAGGTAATAAGGCCTGCAAATGCTGAGGATATTGAGAAAAATGCTGAAAACAAAAGACTGGAGAAAAAGGCTTTTGATATCTGCCTAAAAAAAATAAAAAAACATGAATTGCCCATGAAATTGATAGATGTTGAATATACCTTTGATCATAACAAAATTATCTTTTATTTTACTGCTGAGGGGAGAGTAGATTTCCGGGAACTGGTTAAAGATCTGGCCCGGGTATTCAAAACCCGTATTGAGTTAAGACAAATTGGTGTTAGAGATGAAGCCAAGATGATCGGCGGAATGGGAATCTGCGGGCGGCCTCTGTGTTGTTCTGTGTTTTTAAGGGATTTTGATCCTATTTCCATCAAGATGGCCAAAAAACAGGAGTTATCTTTAAACCCGTCAAAGATATCAGGTGTCTGCGGACGTCTAATGTGTTGTTTAAAATTTGAGGCAACTACATATAAAGAACTGAAAGAGATGATACCGGAAATAGGAGAAATAGTCGAATTTGAAGATGATGAAGGAGAAATTGCTGAACAGAACCTGGTCAAAAAAACTGTCAAGATAGAAGTAGGAGAGAATGAATATATTGAACTTGAAATTGATGAAATAAATGGTTTTGGTTCAGATGAGTAGGGGTGAACAATGGACGGGGAGCTTTTGAGTATATTGGCGTATTTTCAGGAACAGCTGGAAGAGATGTCCGCTAAATTCAAAAAACTTAAGGATATTAGCTATAGATTGTATGAAGAAAATGAAGAACTGAAAAAGGAGAATAATGAATTAAGAGAAATTGTGTTCATGCGTAAAAAGGAGAAAAAAAGCAAAGCATATTCCAATCTTCTTCATTTATATAATGAAGGATATCACATCTGTCATCCCAGTTTTGCAGAAAGACGTAAGGGTGACTGCCTTTTCTGTCAAAAACTAATCGATAGTCAATTGGAGGAATAAATTATGGAGGAAACTACAGTCCTGATTCCTGGCAGGTTATATGTAATTCAAAATCCTGATTTCTTCAAGTTTGGCAGTGATTCTGTATTTCTGGCAGAGTTTACTGAGGTGAAACCCGGGAGTACTGTTGTTGATTTTGGAACAGGCAGTGGAGTTATTCCACTGCTTTTAGCATACAAAAAAAAGCCGGAAAAAGTCATCGGGATAGAGATTCAGGATCGTTTTGCGGAAATGGCCAGGAAAAGTGTTGAAATGAATGGCCTGACAGAGAAGATAGAGATCCTGCAGGGTGATTTTACCACGGCCAGTGAGATACTGGAACCTGGAACAGTGGATATTGTAGTTACAAATCCTCCCTACATGCCTGTTAAAAACGGCAAGATAACCCTTGGTAAAGAAAAAGCCATAGCCAGACATGAGATATACGGCACCCTGGAAGATGTGATCCGGGAAGCCGCAATTATATTAAAATATGGCGGTAAATTGACAATGGTCCATAAAGTAATTAGATTGACGGAAATAATATGTTTAATGAAAAAATATGAACTGGAACCGAAAAGAATCAGACTAATACAGTCCAGAAAAAAGACCCCGCCCAAAACCCTGTTGATAGAGGCCCGTAAGGGCAGCAGACCCGGTCTTGAGATTGAGCCGGTTCTTCTGGTTTATGAAGAAGATTCAGAGGAGTATACCAGAGAGGTTCAGGAAATATATGGAGATGGTTATTGATGGCTGCTGATAATGAATATGTCCAGAAGGGGACATTATATGTCTGTGGAACCCCTATAGGCAACCTGGAAGATATGACTTTCAGGGCTATTAAGGTATTGGAAGGGGTTGATCTTATTGCAGCTGAAGATACCAGGAGGACTATCAAGTTATTAAACTATTTTAGGATCAATAATAGAATTGAGAGTTACCATGAACATAATGAGAGTAAAAAGGCAAAAGGACTGATTAAACTGCTGAAAGAAGGCAAAGCAATAGCCCTTGTCAGTGATGCCGGGATGCCCGGAATCTCTGACCCCGGCCAGATACTGATAAGACATGCAATAGAAGAGGGTATTGAGGTTGTACCGGTTCCCGGACCTACAGCCGCTGTAAGCGCACTGGTTGTATCAGGACTGGATACAGGGAAATTTGTCTTTGAGGGTTTTCTGGCCCGTAAGGGCAGAGAGAGGAAAGAACAGTTGGAGCGTATAGCGGCTGAGCCCAGGACCATTATTATCTATGAATCCCCTTACAGGTTAAAGGAAAGTTTAAAGGAACTGCAGGCTTATATCAATAACCGGAAGATAGCACTTGTCAGGGAATTAACAAAAATACATGAAGAGAAGCTCTATGGGGATATCAGTAGTGTTTTATCAGAAATCGGGGACCGGGAGATCAGGGGAGAGATTGTTATTGTTATAGAAGGGAATAAGACTGGCCCTGCTGATAACAATATCCTGGATGAGATGGATATTCTTACCCATGTAAAACTATATATGGATCAAGGAAAGAGTAAGAAAGAGGCTATAAAAAAGGTTGCTGAAGAAAGGGCTATTCCCAAAAGCAGGGTATATAAGGAAGCCATTGCAATTGATGTTGACAATGGCAAAGATATTTAATAAAATATTTGAAAAATAGAGATAAAAAAGGGAAGGGGCAAATTCAAGATGGCGAAGAAAACTTTTTATGTGACGACTCCTATCTATTATCCGAGTGATAGGTTACATATTGGTCATGCCTATACAACAGTGGCTGCTGATACTATTATGAGGTATAAGGCCATGAGGGGTTATGATACAATGTTTTTGACCGGTTCTGATGAACACGGGCAAAAGATCCAGCGTAAGGCTGAAGAAGTTGGAAAGAATCCAAAGGAATATGTAGATGAGATTGTAGAAACCTTCAAATCCCTCTGGAAGAGAATGGGTATAGAATATGATTATTTTATCAGGACCACCGAGGAGCGTCATGAGAAGAAAGTACAGGGGCTTTTTAAAAAACTTTATGAAAAAGGGGATATTTCTAAAAGAAAATATAAAAGATGGTATTGTACACCCTGTGAAAGCTTCTGGACTGACAGGCAGCTGGCAGATGGTGAAGAGAAACTATGTCCCGATTGCCAGAGAGAAGTTGAATGGGTTGAAGAGGAAAGTTATTTCTTCCGGATGAGTAAATATGCTGACAGGCTGCTTGAATATATCAAGACAAATCCGGATTTTATACAACCTGAAACAAGGCGTAATGAAATGATCAGTTTTATTGAACAGGGCCTGGAAGATCTCAGTGTTTCAAGGACAACCTTTGACTGGGGTATTCCGGTTCCTTTTGATGAAAGGCATGTAATCTATGTCTGGCTGGATGCCCTCAGTAATTATATCACTGCGATAGGTTATGAAACTGACAGGCAAAATTTTGAAAAATACTGGCCGGCAGATTTGCATCTGGTAGGAAAAGATATTCTGCGCTTTCATACAATAATCTGGCCCATTATACTGATGGCTCTTGATTTGCCTTTACCGGAAAAGGTTTTCGGCCATGGCTGGCTTTTGACAAAAACCGGGAAGATGTCAAAGTCTAAAGGCAATGTAGTTGACCCTAATATTCTTCTGGATGACTTTGGAGTCGATCCTATCAGGTATTATCTTTTAAGGGAAGTTGCTTTCGGGACTGATGGCACCTACTCGACTGAGGCCTTGATTCAACGGATAAATTCAGATCTGGCCAATGACCTGGGGAATCTCCTTAACAGGACCATCAGTATGATTGATAAATATTTCGGCGGGCTGATTCCTTCTCCCGGCCCGGAAGAAGAAGTGGATAATGACCTTAAACAGTCTGCACTTGAAGCCATATCCAGAGTAGAGGAAAATATGGAAAACCTAAAGTTTACTTTTGCTCTGGAAGAACTCTGGAATTTTATCAGGAGGACAAATAAGTATATTGACCAGACTACTCCCTGGTTACTGGCAAAAGAGGAGAGTAAAAAGGAGAGGTTGGGGACTGTTTTATACAACCTGGCTGAAGCATTACGGATTATTGCCAGCAGCCTTAAACCTTTTATGGTTGAAGCTCCCTATTTGATTGGACAGCAGCTGGGGATAGAAGGGCTGATCAGAGAAGCAGAATGGGAAGATTTGAGCAGCTGGGGTGTTGTTGAAGCAGGTGTTAAAGTCAGTGAAGCCAGACCTATTTTCCCGAGGATTGACATGGAAGAATATTTTTCTGAACTTGAAAAGAGAGAGAAAGACTCTGGCCCTGAACAAAAAGATAGAGGGAATAAAGATATAAAAGGAGAGAAGGAATTGATCAGTATAGATGAATTTGCAAAGATGGATATAAGGGTAGCTGAAATATTGGAAGCAGAAAGGATAGAGGGTAGTAATAAATTGCTGAAACTGCAGGTAGCCCTTGGCGAAGAAAGACGCCAGCTTGTTGCCGGGATCGGTAAACATTATCAGCCTGATGAACTTCCCGGTAAGAAGATATTGATGATTGCTAATCTGGAACCAGCCAGGATTTTTGGAGTAGAATCAAATGGTATGATTCTTGCCGCATCCAATGAGGAAGGAGATTTGACCCTGACAACTATCGAAAAAGATATTTGTAGCGGCAGCAGGGTGAAATAGCTTTAATTTCCCGGGAAATTAAAATAACCCTCTTAAGAGATTATTCTACTCATATCAAAGCAGAAACGGGGTGTGAAGGTGATGAAAGGCCGGAATTATATACCAAAGGCTACTATAGAAAGATTACCATTATATTATCGTTGTCTGGACAGGTTATCTAGCTATGAAGATATTGATGTAATTTCATCAAAGGAATTGGGCGGAAAGCTGGGGATTCCGTCAACCCAGGTCAGAAAAGACCTGTCCTATTACGGAGAGTTCGGGCGCAGGGGAGTAGGATATGATGTAGATGGTTTAAAAAGATCCATTGCCAGGATTCTGGGGATTAATAAGCTATGGTCTGCAGCCCTGGTAGGGGCAGGAAATCTGGGAACCGCCCTGGTAAACTATGGAAGATCTTCCTCCATGGCCCTTAAAATAACTAATGTTTTTCATGCCGACCCTGGAAAAATAGGTAATAAGCTTGGAGATATAATTGTTCAAAGTATGAAGGAGATTAAAGAAACAGTAAAAAATGATAATATCAATATCGGAATTGTGACTGTACCTGCCAGTGAAGCCCAGAAAGTTACTGAAGAACTGGTTGAAGCCGGTATCAGGTCTATCTGGAATTTTTCACCCATAAGATTGATAGTACCGGAGGAGGTAATGGTACGCAATGAGGATTTGTCTGTTGGTATTGCCAGTTAAATATATCACTTGAACCGGGAAAAAGAAAAAGACCAGTAAGCTGGTCTTTTTTTGATGTGCCCGCTATGCTTATTATTGTTTTTTTCTGTAAAAGGAAGAGTAAACCTTCTCCAGATTATATTTTTCCGGATGGAAGATAAATTCAGTATTCCCCAGAAAGAGATAACCCCCCGGGACCAGGGATTCAGAAAACTTGTGAGTTAGAGATTCCTTGATATCAGTGGTCAGATAGATAAAAAAGTTTCTACAGATAATTAGATTCCAGTCTTTTTCAAAGGGCTCTGTAATCAAATCTTTCTGTTCAAAGGTGACCTTTCTCTTTATTTCTTCCTTTAACCTATACCTCTTGTAATTGTCATCGCTTATCTCAAAATATTTATTTAAGAGTTCATAAGGTATATTTTGAACGGCTGTATTATTATAGACCCCTTTTCTGGCACTTTCAAGGATGTTTACATCAATATCACTGGCCAGTATCTGATAATCCGATTCTTTGTAACCTTTCTCTGTAAGCAAAATTGCGATAGAGTATGGTTCTGAACCATTTGAACAGGGGGCACTCCAGATTTTTACTTTTTCATTCTCCCTGAAAAGATTATCAATTATATTATCCCTTAAATAATCAAAATTTTTTGGATTACGGAAAAACTCTGAAGTATTAATTGTGAAATGATCTAAATATGAAAGCCTGAAGTCTGCATCATTTTTTAATAATTCCAGGCATTCTTCATATGTCCGGATACCATATCTTCTCATTACACTTTCTGTACGCCGCTGTACTCTTTTTATTTTATATCCCCACAGGTTCAAATCCAATATTATTGATGCCTGGTCTACAAATTCCTCAAAACCAATAGACATCAGTATCTCCTCTCAATCAGGTCGATTAGTTTTTGCGGGATTTCATCCAGGGGGACAACTTCGTCATAGGCTCCGGTATCTATGGCAGCTCCGGGCATACCATATACTAAAGCTGTCTCTTCTGATTCAATAATACCATAACCGCCCTTTTCTTTTATGGCCTTCATTCCTTCAGCCCCGTCCCGCCCCATACCTGTGAGGATTACTCCGATTACCCGGTCAGAGAAGTGATGGGCTGTTGATTGAAAAAGATAATCTACACAGGGTCTTACACTCCATTTGGGCTCTGACTGATCCAGAATAATTTTTCCGTCTTTACCCACTAACATATGATAATCACCCGGTGCCAGCAGGGCTTCTCCAGGTTTTATAATATCACCGTATTCAGCTTCTTTTATGGGGATTTTTGATCCTTTGTTCAGCCTTTCAGCTAAAGATTTTGTAAATCCCGCGGGCATGTGCTGTACGATTAGTATTGCGGCAGGGAAATTAGCCGGAAGGGCAGGTAATATGGCCTTTAATGCCTTTGGGCCGCCAGAAGATGTCCCGATAGTAATGATAGGGAACCTGTCCTTCAGCTGGCCGCTTGCTATTTTATTATCTATAGGGGTAATTGTTTTTATGGTAAAAACAGGCCGTGCAACCTTCATATTGACAGCGGCTTTTATCTTCAGGATCAGGTTTTTGGATATTCCATCCATATCCATGTTTGAGATATTATCAGGCTTTGGTATAAAATCAAAGGCACCCAGTTCCAGAGCCTTCATAACAGTTTCATAATCGTCAATAGCACTGACCATAATTGTCGGAATGGGATTTTCCATTTTCATAATTTCTTTCAATGTTTCCAGGCCGTTTTTTACAGGCATATCAACATCGAGAGTAATTGCATCAGGCCTGTTTGTTTTAATCAATTCAAGGGCTTCCTGACCATCTGCTGCAGTCGCTATAACTTCCAGTCCGGCATGTTTTTCTATTGTTTTTTTGAAGATTTTTCTCATAAAAGATGAGTCATCTACTATCATTACTTTTGTCATAATTACCTCCATGTGTTAAAATTATGTTATAGTGTAGTCAATATAACTATTTCCGACAAAGTTGTTTAATATAATACTTCTTCTTATAAAGGAAAAATCCTGCATGAAATGTGGTGAATTAATGAAAATAAAGGTATCTGTATTAGCCAGCGGGAGTTCCGGCAATTCAATATTTATATCAGGAGGAAAGACCAGAATACTGATTGATGCCGGACTCAGTGGTAAGGAAATTGAAAAAAGATTATCAAAAATAGGGGAAAATGCAGATGAGCTTGACGCAATTCTGGTTACACATGAACATTCAGATCATATTCACGGGATCGGTGTATTGTCCCGCCGTTATGACCTGCCTATATATGCCAATGAGTTAACCTGGCAGGGAGCTGAAGAGAGAATAGGGAAAATAAAGGAGAAAAACTGCCGGATATTTAGCGGGGAATTTATGATTGGAGATTTAGGTATATCCCCTTTCAGTATTTCTCACGATGCAAATGACCCGGTGGGCTATATTATTAACTGTGCAGGCAAAAGAATCGGCCAGGCGACAGATATGGGTTGTGTAACAGCTGAACTGGTATCCTGCCTGAGAGGCCTTGATTTTTTGATTGTTGAGGCAAATCATGATCTGGAGATGCTGATGAACGGTTCCTATCCCTGGCCGCTGAAACAGAGGATAAATAGTGAAAAAGGCCATCTATCCAATGATGATACAGCTGATTTGCTGCCCAGGATTATTGGAAGTAATTTTCCCAGAATACTCCTGGCTCATTTAAGCAAAGATAATAATAGACCTGAACTGGCCTATATTAC
>JAAYLO010000080.1 GCA_012521855.1 Halanaerobiaceae bacterium | reverse complement strand
TGATTACCCCGGTGTCAGATACAATCAGGGCATCTACCCCCATTTCAACCAGGTAATGCAGGTATTCCTCTAACCCTGTCAGGTCTTCATTATGTGGTATCATATTTACCGTGATATAGATTCTGGCCTGATGCTCATGGGCATACTTTACCCCTTCCTGTAATTCTTCCAGGCTGAAATTGTCTGCCCCCTCCCTCAGGCCGTAATTGTACCCTCCGCAATAAACCGCATCAGCCCCGTAAAGGATAGCTGCTTTCAGTTTCTCCAGGTTTCCAGCCGGTGCCAATAATTCGAGTTTTTTCATGATATATTTCCTCCTCACTTCCTGACACTCAGTGCAAGGCCATCACCCACGGGAAGGACTATACTCTCCAGCAAGGGGTGTTCTGTAATGACCCTGATATATTCCTGTAATACCCTGACCATGGTCCTTCTTTTGTGAGGGATATGCCCCTCTTTTTGTACATGGCCGTGATAGAGTACATTGTCGGCAAGGATTATTCCGCCTTCAGGGACCAGATCCATGATCATTTCAAGATAATTCAGGTATTGGCCCTTGGCCCCGTCGATAAAAACAAGGTCATATTTCTCCTTTAGAGATGGTAAGATTTCCAGGGCATCACCAAATTTCTGATTTATCCTGTCTTTCAGGCCCAGTGTTTCGAAATTCTTTTCTGCCTCCAGATACATATCTTCATCTCTCTCGATGGTAACAATCTCCGTATTCCCATGTACAGCCCTGGCCAGCCAGATCGTAGAATAACCCACTGCAGTTCCAATCTCCAGAATCCTTTCCGGTCTTTTTGCCCTGACCAGGACCTGCAGGAATTGGCCCAATTCAGGGCTGATGATGGGGGTATAGTCTCTTTCTGCCTTTATTTTTATCTTATTCAGGCACTCATCCCATTGTACTTTTTGAGAAAAATTCTCACTATTCATTGGCCTTCCTCATCTCTTCCTGCAATCTCAAGTGTTCTCTATAGCTTCTGCTAAAGACATGACTTCCGTCATCCCTGGCAAAATAAAAAAGATAATCTACCTCAGCGGGATTTAAGGCTGCTTCAATGGAAACCGCTCCGGGACTGGCAATGGGGCCCGGGGGCAAACCAGGGTAAAGGTAAGTATTGTATGGTGAATCAACCTTCAGATCACTATATAATATCCTTTCTTTCCTTTCTTTCAGTACATACTGGACAGTGGCATCGATCTGTAAGAACATATCCTGTTTCAATCTATTATACATCACAGCAGCAATAATAGGTTTCTCCTTATCAAGCCTGGCCTCCTTCTCAACCAGAGAGGCAATGGTCATAATCTCATAAGGGCTGTATCCCAGATCATTATTTTCCAGTTCTTCCAGCCAGCGCTCCTCAAAGACAGAGAGCATCAGTTCATATATCTCCTCCACCTGGTATCCCTCCGGGATTATATAGGTATCTGGATACAGAAAACCCTCCAGGGGATACCTGGTTTTGTTTTCATTGCCAAGATAATCCTTTCCCAGGCTGCTCCTGGCTGTTCGAAGGAAGTCCTCTTTGCTGTGTTCGGTAAGTGCAGAAAGCCTTTCAGCAATCTCTTCTACCGTATATCCCTCCGGTATGGTCACCCTGTATGTAGCAACCCGTCCCTTAACAAGCTGATCAATTATTTCAAATAAATTATCACCTGGATTAATATTATAAACACCAGCCTTCAGGCTGTTCTCCATTCCCTGGAACCTGACCAGAAGCCTGAAAAGTGTCCTGGACCTGATCAGTCTATGATTGTATAAAGTTTCTGCAATCCCGGCCACTGAAGTGCCGGATTTAATATTTACCCTGATTCCCGTCTCAAGTTCTTTGTTGACAGGCTGTATCAGATAAAAAAATACTGAGCCGGTTATAATAACAGAAAGCAGTATAAAAGATAATATCCCTTTTTTCATAACCATTAATCTCCTTGATATAATATATGTCATGCAATATTATATCAAAGGATTCTTATTCATGCAATTTTTTCTAACATGGTTCCATCCTTTAGATAAATATCTGCCCTGTCAATCACAGTTATAATAACGACTTTATTCATCCTTACTTCCACAATCACAGCCAGATCATGCTCCTGATCTATGACTGCAATCTCTTCACCTGTATCATTATAAGCCATTATTTTACAACTCAGTTCCTGAAGTGTGCTGATGACTGCATCATGTCCAACTTCCCTTTCTTCCATCCTCTTCAGGGCATGGGTAGTACTTTCTACACGGAAATCCACACCCCCTGCAACCAGTTTTCCAAGTAACATAAAAGAATAAGCCTCCCTCAATTATTTTTATTTTCAGTATCTCCATCACAAAATGATGATATACTGTCAATAATTGAGAGAAGCTTTTCCTGGCAAAAAAGAGGGTTACTTTCCGGACATATACTCAGCCTTTACCATTTCAAATTCTGCTTCATCATCAACAACACTTAAGTATTCCTCATCACCATCACTTACAAGCTTCAGAACAAAGGCCTCTGCCTCTTCATCAACAACCATTTCCTCCGGTACCAGTATCAGATAAGTATTCTCATCTATAAAGAGCTCATCTTCTATAATAAACTTATCCTCTACCCCGTCAATATCCTTGATAATCAAAACGCCTTCCTCTTCATCAATCCAGAATGATCCTTCATTATTCATCTTTTTTGTCCCCTTTCTTTTTTTTCGCATCCAGATAGCTCTGCAGAATAATCGCTGCAGCTAACTGGTCAATAAACTGTTTTCTCTTTTTTCTGCTAAGATCTGCCTCCAGCAGGATATCCTCTGCCTGTTTTGAGCTCAAACGCTCATCCCATAGAACTATAGGTATATCAAGCCTTTTTTTCAGGAAGTTGACAAATTGCATTGTCTTCTCAACCCGGCCGCCTGCTGTTCCATCCATATTCAGGGGCAGGCCTACCACTATCTCCTCTATACCATATTCTGTGATATATTCCTGTAGTTCAAGAAAATCTTCAGTCAGATTTTTTCTCCTGATCACGGCCTTACTCTGGGCAGTCCAGCCCAGTGCATCACTGACAGCTATCCCTATGGTTTTATCTCCAAAATCCAGTTCCATGGAACGCAAAAAGATACCCCCGTCATTCATTTAGTTTAAATACCTGCAGCAACTCGGGTTCAGTAATGACAACCTTTATGGCAAAACCCATCTTTGGTAATCTGCCGGATGCACTCTTGATTCTATATGCTTCTATAAAGCTCATATCATCAAGCACTTTTTCTGCCTCCGCTATCTCTAAACCCGCTATGAGTTTTGATATCTTTGAGCTATCAATTACTGTCATAACCGGTGCATTCAGCCTTATTTTTATATTATACATATTATTTTCATTTTCTTCAAGCTGTAATGAATCAATATTAATCCCTGAACTCATCAAAAACACATCTTTACCCAGATTTTCCTGAAACCTTCTGGTCAAAAGCCGGTCCAGTTCACTATTTTTCAGCAGATACAGAGAGGCCTTAATCCTCCCTTTGACCTTCAGCAACTCTGCCTCATCACCTATATTGCTGCTGAATTCATATTCCAGATCAGAATAGCTGATAGTGTCTTCAATTATCCTGTAGTTTCCCCCCAATTTTTGATAGACCATTGCAAAGAGATTATTACTTATCTTCTCCTGCAGCAGTTCTTTTGCCCTCTCATAATCCTCTGTACTGACAAGGGGAACCCTCCTGTCTGTCCCGCCGCTGACGGGTTCAGGATTTATGACATGTACTGCCTCTATTTTCTCTGCCAGGCTGTTGACCTTACCAATATTGGCATTGGCCCTGCTTCCCGGCAGAAGGGCCTCAACCCTGGCCTCTTTCTGTCCGGCCCTCATCCCCACAGGGACACTCATCAAGTAATCAATTTCCAGGCCTGGAACCAGAATATCCTCGACTGTACGATACTCAATACCGCTGTCTGTTCTGACAATCGTCCCGGCCGGGATACGGACCTCATCATCCCTTTCACTGATAAAACGCACAAATCCCCCTGCCTTCTTGTCTCCGATGAGTTTTGCACCGCTTACAGCCAGCTCCTCTTCAGCAGAAATCTCAAGTTCGGTCCGGTGAAGGGGCAGGGTATTTTTCTCCCAGTCAATACTTCTCAGCTCCGGTGAAGCAGAGATAAGCACTTCCTGTACCCTGTGATTGATTACCGGCTCTATCTCTACAGTAACTGTGGGATAAAAGAAGTAAAAGTAAAAAAGGGTAATAAGTATTAATATCATGGTTGTTGAGAAGAGACGTGAATAATAATAATTCCTTCTCCCCTGGTTCTTTTTAAGGGTCTTTTTACTGCTCTTATCTTCACTTACTGCTGCAATATGTTTTTCTGCCATATCATTTGCCGGCTGCCCCTTTTCCAGTGCATTAAGGTCTTTATAAAATTCAAAACCTGCCTCATGTACCTTTACAGCATAGATCAGTTCTGGATTAACAATTACCAGTTCTTTCCCATACCTGTCTTTGTAATCATGAAGCAATTTAAGATTTACTGAACTATTCAAAAGGAGCTGCCCATTCTTGATTACAAGGGCTATCCTCCTTGCACCTGTATTTTTTATCAAATCGATCAGGTCTTTTATGCCTGAGTTCTGATCGATATAGAATACCCTATATCCTCTGACTTTCAAAATTGATCATTCTCCTTTCATCACAGACACACTTTGCCCCATAATAAGCCAGGGCCCTGGGGGTAGTATATTCAACATCATTCAGAAGGTTATGTACATCCTGGATACAGTCAAGGTCAAGTCCCTTAAGAATCTTAAAAACAGGCTCACGGGCAAAGGGCAGTCTTTTCTTTATATCTATCCTTCTCAGGCCGGAGATTAAACCTTTCATTGCACTGCCGCCCCCGCAAAAATATACATTTCCCGGCAGGAGTTCGCCCTGAGCCAGTTCAAGTAGAGAAAGTTCTATCCCCTGATAGAGGATACTCAAATCAGCCCTGACCAGTTTATCTACCAACTCATAATTATCTATCATTCTTCCCCTTGAATAATCCAGTTTCAATGCTTCAGCCTCTTTCATTGTCAAATTTAAGTTTTGAGCTATACTCCTGGTAAAAGCCCTGCCTCCCATCGCAAACATTCTTGTCCCCTCAATACCGCCATTCCTTATCAGGGCAATATCTGTAGTACCTCCGCCTATATCGATTACAACTGCTCCAAATTCAAACAACTCTTCATTGCTGACTGCCTCGGCTACAGCCAGGGGCTCAGGGACAACGGCTGCCAGCTGGCAGCCTATTTCCCCTGCAATTGTATGTAAAGCACCTATCTGAACCAGGGGAACAAAAGTATAAAAAACTACCATGTTCAGATTCCTCCCCTGGAATTTGCAGGGGGTCATGACTCTATAACCATCAACCCTTATCTCCACAATATTATACTTTATCAGCTCAAGCTCAATATCCTTAAAACCTGTTTCCATCTCTGCCATCAGGGCGGCTTTCTCATAGGCCAGTTTTTCGCCTTCCCTGATGAGCTCTCTAAGTTCTTTCCTGTCAATCATTCTGTCCGGCTTTTCCCTCACCCTGTCCAGTGAAAGAGAAACCCCCTTAACAAATTCACCCGCAATACCACAGATCACTTCCTGCGGCCGGTGTGGTGTATATTCTTTCAATTTCAGGAGGGCCTCCCTGCACTTTTCCGCAACACCATTAATATTTGTTATAGCTCCTCCATCCATATTGCCATAATCCTGTTTTATCCTGCTGAAACTGATTATGCTCTGTTCATCTCTATTGTATTCCACTATGGCTGCCTTCAGATATTCAGTTCCGATGTCAAGAATTAATCTGTAATGAAAAAAATTATCATCCTTTTTGTCAAAAATACCATTCCAGAATTTCATCTTTCCTTCTCCTCCGTTTTTATTATTAACATTTTTTTCTTTTTTATTCCGGATTGATCGTATAAATACAATAAACTCATCACCGGATAAAAGAGCAGTGTAGCTGCAGCCACCACGCCGGAATCATTTACAAAGATAGTAACAGCACTCCCGGCCAGGGTCCCGTAAATACCTGCCTTCAAAAAAGGATACTCCTGAAAGAAAAGCCTTAATCCCGGACCTGGTTTCTTGACCAGGAGGAAGAGATATACCATCATGGCCAGTAAAACCCTGGTCCAGATTGTCCATCTCAGCAATCTGAGATTGACCGCCAATTTGCGGGAAACAATATCCTTAAGCCACAACCAGTCACCATTTATCAGGTGCTCCACTGCCCTGCCAATATGGCTGCTGCTGCCGGTAATGCCGGAATAATCTGCAAATATAATGAGCAGGAACAGGAGCACTGCTGAAAGGATAAGAATTGTTTTCCTGTAATTACAGAGAAAATAAAAGGAGACCAGAATTGAGATAAGGGCAGTAATCATACCTCCAAAATTAGCACCAAGGTTTGCTCCTCCGATGGAATAGATGATCAGTAAAAAGAGAGGAATGAGGTAAATAATCTCTATCTTTACTCTCCCCTTTAATTTCTCCATGGAGACAGTAAAAGCCAGGAGAAAGGCCCCCAGATAAAAGCCCATGTATTCATTGCCTATCCCATAATACCTGGCACCAATTACGGATGAATAACCAAGAATGGTATCAGCAAGCAGCTGATAATCATTCCAGAGATCAAAAAAACACAGGAAAACAATCAACCAGGAAATAATGATTAATCTCATGAGCCTGTCTTCAATAAAACAAAAAAGAAATAACTCTCCCAGGAAAAGGAATACTGTAAACAGAAAGACAAAAATACCGCTGCTGTAAATCCTTAAAAAACCCATCAGCAAACAATTAACTGGAACAAGTAATAATGCTATTAAAAGATATTCAGAAAACCGTAAAAATATGATTGGCTGATTGCTTATCCTGTATATAAGTTTTATAATTGCAGTGACTATAGAGATTATCTGTAATAAAATAAACAGCTTGATAAAAGGTGTACGGAGCCTGTAAATCAATCTTAATTCCCTGTTCAGCTTATTGAGCTCTTCCCAGCGGACAGGAACTCTTTCAGGGATGAGCCTTATATGGGGAAAATACCTGCCGGAAAGATCCCTGATCCCGTTCCCTTCCAGAAATACGGGCAGGAGGTCCTGAATAGTCATAATCCCTTTTCTCCTGGTAGTGGTGGAACTGAGCCAGCCATGCTGAATATCCCGGCCGGCCAGTAATACCCAGGACATTCTATAGGCATTTTTTACGGCCCCTGGCGGCGGACCCGGTGAAATGATCCCCAGCTGAGTTTCTTCCAGGTCAATATTCCTGAGAAGAAAGGCAATAAAGTCATCTATCCTCTCTACTGCTTTGATCTTAGCAGAAAATATTGTTTCTTCGTTATTTCTGTCTGATAATAAAGAATTTTCTTTCTCCCTTCTGTAATAATACTCTATCCTGCTTATATCACCTGTTTCTATAATAACTGCCTGAGCCTTTTTTTTAAAATCCAGAAAAAATTCTTCAAGCTTACTGAAATCAGTCTGAAAGCCCCAGGGCTGGCTGCTCTTCTTGAGTATGCTCTTATCTATTCTTGCCAGGGGGACGTAACCAGTACTGTCCATAGCCATTGAAACAATACCCCTGTTTTCCTCTCCTTCCAGGTCACAATTTCCCAGAATTCCGATTTTTATCCCATTCTCCCTGGCCAGATCACCCAGAAGCCCTGGTTCAGCCCTGTAATGGGTCCGGCTGTTAAGGGTAACCAGCTCCCGGATTCTGTCATTGACAGCCCCATCTCCCAACTGCCTGCTATTTTGTGATTTTTGGTTCCCCTGGGTTTCTTTTCCAGTATTGATGCTTAAATAGGTGCTTTCAGGATCTAA
Organism: Halanaerobiaceae bacterium; assembly: GCA_012521855.1. Taxonomy (GTDB): domain Bacteria; phylum Bacillota; class Halanaerobiia; order Halanaerobiales; family DTU029; genus JAAYLO01. The sequence goes on along the minus strand of JAAYLO010000080.1, from coordinate 736 downwards.
ATTCCCTATATTCCTGGGATTCAGTAAACTGAAAGCACCCATACTCTGCAGATAATCAATATTGGGAGTATGTGCTGCGGCCAATTCCTCCAGGGTCAACTGGTCAATGATGAGCCATACCAGTTTCAGCCTGTTCTCCTGGTCAGGCTCTCTGGCTGCTACTCCGCCGAAAAGAAAGAAAAATAACAGGGGAAGAATTACTATCCTCTTCAATCAGTAATCTCCCTTCCCGGAATCTATTTCTCTAAATAGCTTCTCAGCAATTCCTCAATTATTTCATCTCTATCAATAGTCCGAATCATGGTTCGCGCATCTTTATAACTGGTTATATAGGCCGGATCACCTGATAATAAATAGCCCACAATCTGATTTATTGGGTCATATCCTTTTTCCTTCAGAGCATCATATACCTTTCCCAGTACATATACTGTTCTGGAAAGCTCATCTTTATTCAGTTTAAATCTCATTGTCTTATCATTAATATTGTCTTCAGGCATATTTTCTCACATCCTTTTCCGGCTTTCTGGACAAATACCAGTATTATTAAGCTGTCATATTAACAATATAATTATACTGATAATGCCCTTTCTTTTTGTCTAATTAAGTATATTCTATATTTCCACTGAAAATCCTCTTATTAATCAAGAAAATTTCGTAGAAATAATCCTTTCCACCTCTGCCAGGGCTTCATCCAGTTTTGAACAGTCTCTTCCGCCAGCCTGGGCCAGATCAGGAC
>JAAYLO010000079.1 GCA_012521855.1 Halanaerobiaceae bacterium | reverse complement strand
ATGTTACTCTGGTAAAGGATAATAATGGAGAGTCTTACTGGCAGGTTCCTGGAGAAGATGGGCAGATGAAAAGAATACCTGTACGGGGTTATATTACTTTTAAAGATGTAAATTTTGGCTATTCTCCAGAAAAACAGGTACTGGAGAATATAAATCTCTATGCCAAACCAGGCCAGAAAATAGCACTGGTAGGTTCTACCGGAGCAGGTAAGACTACGATTACAAATCTCATTAACAGGTTTTATGAGATTGATGAAGGGGTTATTCTCTATGACGGTATTGATATAAGAAGAATAAGAAAACATGATTTGAGAAGCACTATGAGTATAGTTTTGCAGGATGTTCATCTCTTTGAAGGGACAGTAGCAGATAATATAAGGTATGGCAGACTCGATGCTACTGATGAAGAGGTGGAGGAAGCAGCCAGACTGGCTAATGCCCATTATTTTATCAAACACTTACCACAGGGCTATAATACAATACTGACTGCAGACGGCGGAAATTTATCACAGGGTGAGCGGCAGTTGCTTTCTATTGCCCGGGCTGCAGTAGCCAACCCGGTTATACTTATCCTTGACGAGGCAACATCATCGGTTGATACAAGGACAGAGAAGCTGATTGCAGAAGGCATGGATAAACTGATGGAAGGAAGAACTACCTTTGTAATTGCCCATCGTCTCTCTACTGTCCGGGATGCCAACGCCATAATGGTCCTGGAAGACGGTCAAATTATTGAACGGGGAGATCATGATGAATTGATGGAGCTAAAGGGACGTTATTATGCACTGAATACCGGCGAAGTAGAATTAGAATAGGACACAGGGGGACGGTTCTCCTGTGTCATTGGAGTTGGAGCACAGAGGGACGGTTCTGCTGTGTTGCTGGTCTTGGACGCCTATGAGGGCAATACTAATAATTGCCAAAACCCCTGATTTATGGTAAAATAAGTCAGGGGTGTTTTTATGCCTAGACAGGCCAGAAAAAAGAGTGGTACAGGCATATATCATGCAATGTTCAGGGGTATTAATGGGCAGAAGATATTTCACGCCAATGAGGATTTTAAAAGGATGATTGAGACCCTGGGAAGATATAAGGAAATTTGTAATTATGAACTTTATGCCTATTGTTTAATGAGTAATCATGTACATATTTTAATAAAGGAAGGTATAGAGGGTCTGGGGAGAACCTTCAGAAGAATTGGGGCAAGTTATGTATATTGGTATAATAATAAATATGATCGGACTGGACATCTGTTTCAGGACAGGTATAAAAGTGAGCCGGTAGAAGATACTGGTTATTTCCTGACTGTGTTGAGGTATATTCATCAGAATCCGCTTAAGGCAGGGATAGTCAGGAATATAAATGATTATCCCTGGAGTAGTTTTAAAGAATATACGGGAAGCCGGGGGATCTGTGATACAGAATTTGTGTTGAGCCAATTTTCGGAGGATGTAAGTGAGAGGATTAAAATCTTTAGGGAATTTAATATGCAGGGTAATGATGATAAATGCCTTGAATATGAACGACAGGAAAGAATAAGTGACCGTGTGGCAGCTAGAATAATCAGGGAAATGGCCGGTATAGATGATCCTGGAAAAATTACTGCTTATGCCAGGAATGAGAGGGATGAAATAATCGGTAAATTGAGAGAAAGAGGGTTGTCAATAAGGCAGATAGAAAGACTGACAGGAGTCAGTTTCGCAGTGATTCGAAGGTGCAAAGCTCACCTTTAGGGGTTTTCTATAGGAAAACCAAGAGAATGACACAGGAGAACCGTCCCCCTGTGTCATTCAATACTGCTGCCAGCAAAAAAGCCCATCCGTATGGCTGTTCCGATTCTTCCAATCTGTACACAATCACCGACAAGTCTGGTTTTCTCTGGATATTTCTCCATTATCCTTTCGGCTATTTCCTTATTTTCCTTCATCCCTAAAGAGATAACTACTGTATCTGCCGGCACAAGCCAGGTACTTCCGTCTTCTTTTTCGACTTCAACTCCCTGTTTATTTATCCCTATGATTTTGCACTTGGTATAGATCTTTACGCCTGCTTCCTCAAGTTTTCTGAGTAGAGAGAAACGATTTATGAATAGCTCATCTCTGGCCACTTCATCCGTCATTTCCACTATAGTTACATTTTTTCCTTCTTCAGTTGCAAGTTCTAGAGCACTGTCACAACCGGATAATCCTCCACCACAGATGACTACATCTTCACCTTTGATAAGTTTCTTGTTTCTGTGGGCGTCGATTATGCTGATTACATTGGGCCCGTCTATTCCTGGAATGGAAGGGGTATCAGGTAATGCTCCGGTGGCAACGATAATCCGGTCATAGTTTTCCAGTAGTTTGTCTTCAGGTTTAATCTCCACTCCTTTTCTAACATTAACCTCGAGTCTATCCATTTCATTTTCATACCATTCTACCAGTTCCCGCAAAGGTCTTTTGAAGTCAGGAGTTGCAGCCACTGCCAGTTGTCCGCCAACTTTTTCTTCTTTATCATAGACATCTACTTTATGTCCGGCCAGTGCAGCTGTGCGGGCAGCTTCAAGGCCGGCAGGACCCGCACCTATTACTACTACTCTTTCAGGAGACTCTGTAGATTTTAAAGAGAAACGATCTTCAAAACCTGCTGCAGGGTTAACAGAACAGCTCAATTTGGTAAGCCTTCTCATTATCCTGCCAATACAATCCTGATTACACCTGATACAAGGGCGTATTTCTCTCGCTCTGCCTTCCATTAACTTTCGAGGCAGATCAGGATCGGCTATTAATGGGCGGCCGAACATTACAAAGTCCGCATTGCCTGATTTGATTAAATTCACAGCAGTTTCAGGTGTGTGGTTTCCAGCATTCATTATTGGTATTTTAACAGATCTCCTGGCAGGTTCGCAGACATATTCCATACAGGCATCTCCCAGATAGGCAGGAGGAAAGATATAATCAATACTTTCATAGGCACCGACGTCAATGTCCAGAGTATCCACTCCTTCTTCTTCCAGTAATTTTATGAGGGCTATGCTTTCCTCAATGGTCCGTCCGCCTTCAAAGCGGTGATCAAGGGCAATTCTGAAGAATACAGGCATATCATCACCGACTGCCCGGCGTATGGCCCTGATTATTTCTCTGGGTAAACGGGCCCGGTTTTCCGGTGAACCCCCATATTCATCATCTCTTTTGTTCCAGACTTCAGACATGAACTGATCGATGAGATACCCGGCATGGCCGTGGATTTCTATGGCATCAAAGCCTGCATTTTTAGCAATAGTGGCTGATCTTTCGAAGCCTTCTATAACTTTCTGTATATCTTCAAGGGTCATAGGCCGGCATAGAATATCAGGATCAAATTGAGAAGGAATGGCGGAAGCAGACATGGGAGGTTCTCCCTCCGCACCTGGCATGGAATTTCTCCCTGTGCCGGGACTAATCTGGCAGACTGCCTTTGCTCCATATCTCTGGATTGACTCACAGAGTTCAGTCAATTGTGGAATAACATGTTTTTCCTCCAATATTCCGCTGATACCGCCCTGGGCCAGCTCTTTATTCAGGAACTGGGCTCCCAGGATAATCATACCTACACCACCTCTGGCCCGTCTTTCATAATAGCTGATTGTATCTTTACTGGCACTGCCATCACTGTTTGGAGTAAATGTGCCCATAGGAGCCATAACCAGGCGGTTTTTAACCAACATATTTCTAATTTTAAATGGAGTGAATAAAAGGTCGTAACTCATTTTACTCTTCCTTTCTTTTCTTTATTTGTATCATAGTTAATCTATCCAACCTGAAGAGGTTTTAAACATGTATAGTTGAATGACACAGGAGAACCTCCCTATGTGCTATGTGCTATAAAAAACACTTGACAACTTGCTAATATTGTATATAATGTATATAGGGTATATATACATTATATACATCTTTCGTAACAGATAGGAGGGGATGGTTTAAGTGGATATAGTTATATCTAATACCTCAGATGAACCTATCTATGAGCAAATAGTAAATCAAATTAAAAATTCTGTATTTAATGGTGAACTGAAGGAGGGTGATGCCTTGCCCTCTATAAGAAGTCTGGCCAGAGAATTACATATAAGTGTTATAACAACAAAAAGGGCTTATGAGGAGTTAGAAAAAGAAGGTTTTATTATTAAGGTAACCGGAAAGGGCACCTTTATCGCCCCGCAGAATCAGGAATTACTGAGGGAGAGAAAACTTAAAATTATTGAGGAAAAGTTACAGGAGGCTGTTGATGCAGCACAAATCATTAACCTTTCATTATCAGAGTTACAGGACATGTTAAAAATATTATATGAGGAGGAATGAAAATGTCCGTTATTCTTGAAGTAAATAAATTAAGAAAAGAGTTTAAAGATTTTACTTTAAGGGATATATCTTTTTCCCTGGAAAGAGGTTATATAATGGGGTTTATTGGTCCCAATGGAGCCGGTAAAACTACTACCATCAAACTAATTATGAACCTTCTAAAAAAGGATGGAGGAACGATAAAGGTTTCAGGACTGGATAATGTTGAAAATGAGATTGAAGTAAAAGACAAAATCGGTTTTGTTTATGATCAAAATTATTATTATGATGAGTTGACCATAGATGAAACAAAGAGAATAATAGCACCTTTTTACCACCAATGGGATGATAATCTTTATAATAAATACTTAAAATTATTTGATCTGGATCCGGGGAAAAAGATTAAAGAACTTTCCAGAGGAATGCAGATGAAATTTTCCCTGGCTATCGCATTATCACATCATGCTGAATTATTAATTATGGATGAACCGACGTCAGGCCTTGATCCAATTATGAGACGGGAGCTCCTGGAAATATTAATGGATATATTGCAGGATGATAATAAAGGCATCTTTTTTTCAACACATATTACTTCTGATTTAGATAAAGTTGCAGATTTCGTTACATTCATCAATAAAGGTGAAATAGTTTTAAGTACCAGCAAAGAATATATTCTGGAAAACTACGCTATAGTTAAAGGGAAAAAGGCCCTTTTAGAGCAGCCCGGGATAGAAAATCTGATAGGATTAAGGGAAAATCAGTTTGGTTTTGAGGCCTTAACAAAGGATAAAAATAAAGTAAGGGAGCTTTTTTGAGATAAAGTTATTATTGATAAGCCTACTCTGGAAGATATTATGTATTACCATATAGATGAAGAGGTGATTTAAAATGCTGTACTTGATTTTAAAAGATATTTTACTACAGAAAAAAAGAATCTTATATGTACCCATAATGTATAATCTCTTTGGTATTTTTTTTCTACAGGAATTTTCCAGTCCGCTTTTGATCGCAGGTATCTTTATTCCCATTATAATGCTGCAAACTACTGTGATCTATGAAGATATGAATAAATCGGAGATAATTATTAACTGCCTGCCAGTAAAAAAAGAGAAGATTATCATGGCACGATATCTTACAGTATTTTTGTATCAGGTAATAAGCATTCTTGCTTATGTAGTAATATCATTTTTAATAAAGATAAGCAATTTATCTTTTCCTGTAGAAACAGTAACTGTATCTGAAATTATAATCTGTGTAGCCCTTTTAGGAATATTGGCTTCTATCTATTTAACCGTCTATTATAAATTCGGTTATATTAAGTCCAGACTCTATTATTTTATATTTGTGTTTGCAGCACTGGTCTTGCCTGCATTAATACTGGATATTTTTCATAAAACACCTGGGGCTGGTTTTTCTGGTTCTGTACAGGGTTTATTCAGCGGGACACATAATTTTGTTTTAGTAATGCTTACCTGTCTTATAGTGGCAGTATCATTTTATATTTCGGTTTACCTTTATAAGAAAAGAGAATTCTGAGAACACAAGGGGACGGTTCTCCTGTGTCATAAGCATTAATAATGTGCTGCTCAGGAATGATTTTTCTATGACACAGGAGAACTGTCCCCTTGTGTTGTTCCCTTGTGTTGTTGTGAAAAAGTATGGTATAATTAATAATCATCATTTTATTGGCGGTAAATAGAGGGAAAATGATATTGGGCATTATATATTATTTCCACAATAAAAATCATATTTTATCAATAATAATGATGCTGACATCAGCAACCAGTATTATTACCAGGCTTTTCATTCGAGAAGCTTATACTGATATGATGCTGAAGTCTGGCTTATAAGGAAATTTTACGTATTATAATATAATTGGAGTCTTATGCTGTATTCGCAGTATTAAAATCAGGAACTGTCCTGCGATGTACTTTATCATTACACATGACAGCTATGATACATTGATTACGGAATAGGAGCTTTTACATATATTACAAAAGAGTATCAGTCAGAAAAATTGAAAATATGTTGTCTTAATTTTTGGGGAAGATAGATAAAATGAATGGTAAGCAGCTCAGGCAGGAATGGGTGGATCTGGCACCAAGGTGGGTAAAAGAAGTCAGGGAAGGAAAAAGCACCGTGCGTAAAGGCTCGCTTGATACGGTATTGCTTGAGGCCTGTGGGAACGTTGATGGGCTGATTATTCTTGACTGCGGATGTGGTGAAGGCCGTTTCTGCAGGATACTGGTAGAACGCGGGGCCCAATATGTACTGGGACTGGACCTCTGTGAGTTAATGATTGAAGCTGCACGGGAATTGCAATCCGGGCGTGATGATTACCGTGTACGGGATGTGCAAGATCTTGGCTTTATTGAAGACGAAAGTTTTAATCTGGCGGTTTCATATTTCAATCTATGTGACCTTCCTGATTTTGAGGCCAATAACAGGGAAGTGTTCCGGGTCTTGAAAGGGGGCGGCAGGTTCATAATTGTAAATTTACAGCCGATGCGGTCAGCCGCTGGAAAGTGGTATCGGAATGAAGCAGGCGAAAAGTTACACTGGATGATTACTTTGATGAGGGAGAACGGCACTGGGAGATGCCGGGGATCAAATTCACCAATTTTCATCGTACCCTTTCCACTTACAAAAATGATTTCATTCAAACTGGTTTTCTTATAAAAGGTATTATAGAGCCGACTGTGACTGTGGACCGCTTAAAGGAATATCCTGAACTGGATGATGAGCTCCGGGTGCCCAATTTTATTGTGTATGTTCTGGAGAAGCCATTGTAATCCTTGCTACTGGCTTAAGTAAAAGTAACTGGCTATTGAAAAAGAGAAGGGAGGATTAATATGATATTTTTATGTTATCCGAAATGCACCAGCTGCCAGAAGGCCAGGAAGTGGCTGGAGGCAAACGGTGTGTCCTTTGAAGAAAGGCATATCAAAGATAAGAATCCTACAATCGGTGAACTTAAGGATTGGCACAAAAAGAGCGGTCTGCCGCTGAAAAAATTCTTCAATACCAGCGGACAGCGTTACAGGGAAATGAAGCTGAAGGATAAGCTTCCGAACATGAGTGAGGATGAGCAGTATAGCTTACTTGCATCAGATGGTATGCTGGTGAAGCGCCCGATTCTTATAGCTGATGATTTTGTTCTGGTAGGTTTTGAGGAAAGAGATTGGAAAGCTGCATTCGGTATTAAATAACTGACTTTTGCAAGACTCTACGGAGTGCGTGACGGGAAGGATACAGATGTCTTGCTGTTATGTTATGACTGGTAATGCAGATAAGATAAGAAGTTTAACATGATTAAAGGAGGACAGGCTATGAAGACATTGAAAATTGCTGACGGAATTCACATGCTCACCATGAATGTTGAAGACATATTATTTGAAGGAATCTGGGAGATTGCAAATGGAGTGACCCTTAATTCCTATATTGTTCAGGGAGAAAAGACAGCAATAATTGATGGTGTAATAGGCTGGGACGGGATACCTGAAACCCTTTATAGTACTTTAGAAAAAATAGGTGTTAAACCAGACGATATCGATTATTTGATTGTCAATCATATGGAACCTGACCATTCCGGCTGGATTTCGAACTTCCGGAAAATCAAGGATGATTTTACGATAATATGTACTGATAAAGCTGCAAAGATGGTAAGCTCCTTTTATGGTGAAGACAGGATAAGAATTGTGAAGGAAGGAGATACTCTGGACCTTGGAAAGGGTAAGCTGCTTAGTTTCCACCCTGTACCAAATGTTCACTGGCCGGATACCATGTACACCTGTGAAAGGGATACAAAGACCCTTTTCTCCTGTGATATGTTTGGGGCATTTGGCAGGATGACAGACCATTATTTTGATGATGAGCTGACAGCTGAAGAGATGGACTTTTTTGAATTTGAAGGGATAAGATATTATTCAAATGTAATGACAACTTTTACACCCAGTATCAGAAAGGCAATTGAGAAAGCAAAAGAGCTGGAAATAAATATCATAGCACCTGGACATGGTCCGGTCTATAGAAAGAATCCTCAAAAAATCATGGACGATTATTCCAGGTTTTCTCTGTATGCTGAAGGGGCAGGTAAGAATGAAATTACTATACTGTGGGGATCCATGTATGGAATGACCGCGAAAGCTGTGGATTTTGTTGAAAGCATACTTAAAAGAGAGGGCGTCAGATACAACAGGCTGGAAATGCCGCTGGAAAGCGATAGTGAAATGGTTGCAACTGTCTTTAAATCTGCAGGGGTAATCATAGGAGCACCTACCTATGAGTACAAACTCTTTCCACCTGTCGCAGCAGCACTAAATGAACTGGGCAGAAAGAAGATAACGGGCAAACTGGCATTCAGATTCGGCTCATATGGATGGTCTGGCGGTGCAGAGAGGGAGCTGAATGAAATAATTGAAAGGAATAAGATGAACTGGGATTTCATTGAATCAGTGGAGTTTGAAGGAGCGCCAGTCGAAGAGGACCTCATTAAGATAGAAGCCAGGGTATTGGAACTTATAAAAAGGATGAGGGAAAAGGTAGTAGAATAATTCTAATCATAGAGCTAGCCAATTGTCTGTTTGAGTTGGCTTGAGGCAAAGCTGTCAGCCCGGCCTCCTTAAAACAATGAAGTAAAGGTATTGGAAATATGCTTGCTTTCTTTTGTTTACATAGGAGGTGACAGGTATATTGTGATAGGAATATTGAGCATTGATTTTGATTATTTTATTGATGTTTCCTCTCAGGAAAGAGATATATATTTTCCAAAAGGAAGTGATGAGCTATCTGATGATGAGCTGCAATCTATGTGGGAGGAAATATACTCAAGATATCCTGAACTCAAGAAAGCAGGGGTAATTGATGATTTTTATTTTCTGAAAAATTTCTTTAAGGAATTGAAAATTCAGGAAGAAAAATTTATAAAGGCAGATAATCATAAATCAATAAAAAATATTATTATTGATAGGATACCGGGAATATTTCAACTGAAAATAGTAAATATTGATTTCCACCATGATTACTATCACTATTATAAAGGTAATGACTATTGCAACTGTGGTAACTGGTTAAGAAGAGTGATTGAAGAACGGCCTGATACAAAGGTAAAATGGATTAGAAGAAGAGATTCACAAGT
>JAAYLO010000078.1 GCA_012521855.1 Halanaerobiaceae bacterium | reverse complement strand
CGTTATATCTATATCCGGGATGATCAGAGTGGTGACTACTGGTCAGCCAGCTGGCAGCCTGTTGGGAAAGTCGGAGGATACAAAACTGAATGCCGTCATGGAATGGGCTATACGAAGTTTATCTCTGAGTACAGCGGAATCAGGAGCAATTACCGGGTTTTTGTTCCCCTCGATAAACCAGTAGAGTTCTGGGAGATAGAGCTTGAAAACAATTCTGGACAGAGAAGGGAACTTTCATTATTCTCCTATGGAGAATGGTGTTTCTGGAGAATAGATCAGGATTTGAAGAATTTTCAGTACATACTATATACCTGCCGGATGGATTATTATGAAGATATGATTGATTATACACTGCTTTTTGCCGGGGGAGAAGAGCCGAAGGCCTTTATGACATCTCTTTTGCCTGTTGAAAGCTTTGATACAGACCGGGATGTTTTTATAGGAAATTACCATCATGAAGGTAATCCTGCTGCAGTAGAAGCAGGTAAGTGCTTCAACTCTATTGCCGTTGGCGGAAGCCCCTGTGCCGCCCTGCATAACAAAATAATCCTGGAAGCCGGTGAGAAGAAATATGCCCTGTATATTGTCGGTATAGGTGATGCCAGGGTAGAGGGGAAAAATTATAAAGAACTTTACAATTCAAAAGAAGCTGTAGAGAAGGAATTCCAGCGTGTCCAGGAATACTGGAACAGGAGAATGAGCTGTTATAGATGCGAGACACCGTCTGAACTGGTAAATACAATGGTTAATATCTGGAACCAGTACCAGTGTCATATGACCTTTAACTGGTCCCGCTCTGCTTCATTCAATGAGGCAGGCGGCCGTGACGGTATGGGCTTCAGGGATTCAAACCAGGATACCCTTGGTGTTGTCCATGCTATACCTGAAGAGGTAAAAAACAAATTGATGGATTTACTGAAAGCTCAGTTGAGTGAAGGTTATGCCCTGCATCACATACAGCCCCTTGAATGGAGACAGGGTGAACACAATATTGTTCCGAGGGAGAGAATCTATTCTGATGACCATCTCTGGCTCCTCTTATCAGTAGGGGCATATTTGCGGGAGACCGGGGATTTTGCTTTTCTTGAAGAAAGTGTACAATATGCTGATAAGGGAGAAGATACAGTATACAATCATTTGAAACAGGCCCTGGAGTTTTCCTGGAATCACCGCGGCCCGAACGGTTTTCTGTATGGAATGGCTGCAGACTGGAATGACTGTATAAACCTGAAGGGAGAGGGCGAGAGTATCTGGTCTACCTTCCTGTACTATAAAGCAATCCAGGAATTCCTGCTTATGGCAGAGAAGACCGGCCGTGATGAAGATGTACGGCATTTTAAAGAATATGGAGTATTCATTAAGGAAAATCTGGGCAAGAAAGCCTGGGACGGCGAATGGTTTATCAGGGGTTTTCTGGACAGCGGGAGAAAGCTGGGCTCATCTGAAAGCGAACAATCAAAGATTTTCCTGAATGCCCAGAGCTGGGCTGTTTTCTCAGGTGCTTTCAGTGATGAAAAAGCAGAAAAAGCCATGGAGAGTGTCAATAAATACCTTGCCACTGAGCATGGATTGGTCTTAAACTACCCTGCTTTCAGGGAATATGATGAGGAAATCGGTGCAATCACCTCATTCCCGCCAGGCCTGAAAGAAAATGCAGCCATATTCTGTCATGCCAATACCTGGGCTGTAATTGCCGAGGCAATGTTAGGACATGGTGACAGGGCATTTGAATATTACCTCTCATATTTACCGGCCAGGCACAATGATATTGCTGATGAGTACACCATGGAGCCGTATGTTTATTGCCAGTTTATCACAGGCAAAGAACACCCCTCCAAATTCGGCAGGGCCAGGAACTCCTGGCTGACCGGTACAGCTGCCTGGAGTTTTGTCGCAATTTCTCAGTATATCCTGGGTGTCAGGGCTGATTATGACGGCCTGATTGTGGATCCTGTCATTCCTCATGACTGGGATTCCTATTCAGTCTACCGTGTGTACCGGGGAAAAGAGTTTAATATAAAGGTAAAAAATCCATCCAGAGTAGAAAGAGGGGTTAAAGAGATACGGATAAATGGTGAAGCGATAAATTCAACATTGATTCCCCTGTCCGTGATGAAGGATAAAAACGAGGTAGAAGTAATACTGTGTTAGAACAGACCATAAAATAATGTTGAGAAAAGGACAGCCGCTAAAGAGCTGTCCTTTTCTGTATTTTATATTTAATAATTTGGCAGCTTGATACCCATCAGATTCCGGTAAGTATCCACTGCAAAGGTATCGGTCATGCCGGCGATATAGCCTGTGATACTCATAATAGCTTCATAGGGCTCTTCCTGAAAATCAAAGATATATTCATCCGGCAGCAGTTTTAATATCATTTTGCTCCGGGACTTCTTATTATCTTTAAGGGCAGACAAAAAAGTATCCAGGAGCCCGGGCAGGACCTGAAAACCGGCAGCTCCGATCTGTATCACCGGTTTGTGGGTATATATTTCCTCCCTGGACAATTCCAGTATTTCCTTCAGGAGTTGATATGATTCAATCATTGTGGTAATGGGTTCATCAAATTCTCCAGTAAGGATTTTATCTTCATTATCCAGGAAGACACCGGCAGTCTGATTGGCAAGACTGTTAATGGCCTTTGCCCTAAGGTAGGCTATTTTTTCTTCCCTGTCTATTATCTTATCCAGGCTGTTTATTGTAGTATTTCCGCTTTCAGCATGAGCTATGGATATCAGGTAATGGGCAGCTTTTTCATAAGTGACCTGGCCGTTTTTGTATCCGTCTTCCAGATCCATAATCACATAACAGATATCATCGGCTGCTTCAGTGAGGAAGGAGAGGGGGTGGCGGTACCAGCGGTCACCTTCTTTTTTGTATGGTATTCCCAGGGAAAAAGCAATTTCTTTATAAGTATCCAGATCACATTGAAAGATACCATACTTATCTTCACTGACACGGTCTTTTTTATCTATGATAACAGAAGGACGGGGGTATTTTGTAAAGGCAGCCAGTGTCGGGTAAGTCAGACTGAAGCCGCCCCTGACCTTTGTTTTCTTTCTATTACTATGTGTCAGGATATGAAAGCCCATGGCATTACCTTCAAATTGAAGGAAATCTTCTCTTTCTTCTGCTGAAAGATCTTTCAGCATCTCCATACCCTTATTGCTGTTGAAATACTCAGATATGGCATCTTCGCCGGTATGCCCGAAAGGGGGATTTCCGATATCATGGGCCAGACAGGCTGCACTGCATATCTGCCCCATTTCCCAGCCCTGTATAAAGGGATTCTTTTCATGTAGTTTGTTTCCGACAATTGTACCCAGTGATCTCCCGACAGAAGAAACCTCAAGGCTGTGTGTAAGCCTGTTGTGGATTAAATCCGTTTCCGGGAATGGAAAGACCTGCGTTTTTCCATGCAGCCTCCTGAATTTTTCAGAAAAAATGATACGGTCAAAATCTCTTTGAAATTCACTGCGGTCCGGGTTGTAAGTTTTCAAATCATGGGCAAAGCGCTGTGGTTTCAAGAGTTTTTTCCAGTCCATCCTGACCTTCATTTTTTTTCCTCCTAAGGAGTTAAAATGATACTCCAGTTTTACTGGACACTATGTTTTATATTCTGCAATGGAAATAAAAATCCTGCAGGAAAAAAGCTGTCTGTTTCATTCAGACAGCTTCAGTATTATTTGTCAGGATAATATTATGAGTCCGCTATTAATTTGCATTCAGCAGTTCATCAATAGTTACAAAAGTGAAGCCGTTGTTTTTCAGTGTCCTGATCAATTCAGGTAAGACACTGATGGTTGAATCCAGCTTCTGGTTCCTGCCCCCTGCAGAATGGAAAAGGAGTATAGAATTCTTATCAGTATTCGGGATAACATTTAGCAGAATCTGGTCGGCAGCCGTACCATTCCAGTCTTCTGAGTCAACATTCCAGTTGACAACCTTATAGCCCATATCCCGGGCTGTCTGAAGGAGATTATCAGAAACAAAACCCCAGGGAGGTCTTAGAAAGTGTATGTTTTCACCTGTATATTTTCTGATGATATTCCCGGTTTCCCTGATCTCATAATCCAGTTCAGCACTGCTTAGGTTTCTTAGATTGGCATGTGACCAGGAGTGGCTTGTAATCAAGTGTCCTTCCCTGACAATCCTTTTCGTGACCTCAGGGTATTTTGCCACCTGACTCCCTACGACAAAAAATGTGGCAGGAATATTATGCTCCTGTAAAATATCCAGTACCTGTTCAGTATAATAAGGATCAGGTCCATCGTCAAATGTAAGGGCTATTTTATTACCCCCGGCAATACCTTTATAAAACAAGGTCTCAGGGTATTTCCGTGTATATTTTGTTTCCCAGGGAGGACTTAATGAAGGTATTTTCAGTATCTGGCCGGGTATGATTGTCTCTTCTTTCAGTTTATTTAGCACAATTATTTCTTCTACAGATATACCATACTTTTCAGCAATTTTATATAATGTATCACCTGTGTTTACTGTATAGAGGCGCGGATACCTGTATCTCAAGGGGATCAGTAATGGTTGTCCTGTGTAGAGCTGGTCCTCATTTTTTATCCCATTTTCTGTCTTTAAAACAGATACCGGAATAGATAGTTTTTGATAAATCCTGTATAGACTGTCACCTTCTTTTACCCTGTAAATATCAGAACGCTCATAATCAGGGATAATAATGACCTGTCCAGCCACAATCCTTTCCGGATTGGTCATTTTATTTGTCTGTGTTAGATCATCTATGGTCAGATTATATTTTTCTGCAATTATATAAAGATTTTCCCCCGGGGAGACCCGGTGTACCGTTTCAGCCCCAACAACATATGACAGCACCAGAAATATTACTAAAAGAAAAACAGCTGATTTTTTTATTTCCCTCACCTCCTTTTAGAGCCGTATACATAAATATTATACATGATAAGATCTGAATCATCTGCAAGTAAATAATGTAAATAGTGAAATTGACTTCGTATTCTTTTTTGGTTATAATGTTAACATCATTCAGGCAGATTAATGTAAATCTATAAAAAGAGGGATATTATATGAGAGTCATTATTATTGGTGCAGGCAAAGTCGGTTATAATATCGCCAGTGCCTTATCAAAGGAACTCTATGATGTAATCGTTATCGATACTGATGCAGAGGTTATCAAAAAGGTAAATGATACACTGGATGTCCTTGCTATAGAATCCAATGGACTAATTGGGAAACCGCTTAATGATATCGGGATAAATGAAAATGATCTTGTCATAGCTGTTACTGACAATGATGAGACAAATATCCTGCTCTGTCTGTCAGCAAAATACCTGGGAGCAGGGAAGACCATAGCCAGAATCCGTAATCCGGAATATGAAAATGACCTGGCTCTTCCAAAAGAAGAACTGCCCATAGATTTTATAATAAATCCAGAGAAATCAACAGCAGAAGAGATTGTCAGACTACTAACATTTTCCCCGGCAGGCATGATCAATGAATTCGGGGACGGCTCTGTCCAGATGGTACAGCTG
>JAAYLO010000077.1 GCA_012521855.1 Halanaerobiaceae bacterium | reverse complement strand
CCTTTATATACCAGTATTTTCTCTAATATACTATATAAATAATAGCTGGGAACAAAGCGGGCAAGTAGTGCCGTAAAACTTGAAAGATCAGCTATCAGTGTCGGGAATAATAAAGGAAAATAGATAATTGTTCCTATAGATCTTGCACTTGATTGTGAATCTGTAAAAGAACCAATGAGAAGCCCGATAGACGTAAAACAGACTGCAGATACCAATAAAGAAAAAATCAATTTAATAATATTTCCGGCCCCTATAATATATGCTCCATTTAAAAGACACATTATTATTACAGTAATAAAAGTAAACAAAACACCATAAACAATCTTTGCAATAAGTATTTCCATTTTATCCGCCGGTGTCATGCTAATAGAATACAGGGTCTTGTTTTCCTTTTCTTCAGCCAGATTTCCGGAAATAATCAAAACACCTATCATCGTCACCGTTATCATAATCCAGACCGGTAAAAAAGACAATTTAGTAGCTGCAATATTTACAGGAATAAACTCAATAGTGTCTTCCGGTATTTTATTGAGATATTTCATAATTATATCTTCTAAACTATCCTTTAGAAAAAAATAAACAATGGACTGACTGCTGTCTATATAAACAGTAAATCCATTTTCAACAATGACCAGGGCTTCTATCTGGCCTGATTCAAGGGCTTTTATGCCTTTTTCTTTACTGTCATACGCAAAGGTCTTTATATTCATTGTTGTTTGATTAATATAGTTTCTTAAGGAATCTCCTGTTTTTTCAAAAAGCCCTATCTGAAAAACCCTGGTCATCTCACTGCTATCTATTATTGAAAAAAGTAAAGAAGCCACAACAGGTAATAATATTACAATCAGGACTGTTTTATTGTGAAATGATTCAATAAAATCCTTATATACTATAGTACAAATCCTCTTTATTTTTTTCATTTAATAACCCCTATCAAGTTCATTAAAATAATATCCCTGATAAATAAAGAGAGGCAACTGTAATCAGTCCCCCCTCCTGCCTTCTTATGGTGCCATATTATTTAAGAAGTAAATAATCGCCCAGATAACCACGATTATTCCTACCAGTTCAAAAAGGCCCATGATACTCCCTCCTTAAGTTTTTAAAAAGTATATATATAAAATAATAACTTATAACCCTATAAATATATATTTCTGATAAACTGATTTTATCCTTTTAATATATATTCGCGATAATAATGATATTTCCTTCAAAAAATAATAAAAAAATACCTACCAGTATATAGAAAACACCCCTATGTTAAATAGGGGTGTTTTTTTTAATATTATCATAACCAGATAAAGTAAGCGGCAAATAATACACCAAGTAAATATACCAGCCAGTGAACATCTTTGCCTTTACCTGTTGCTATTTTAACTAAAGGATAAACTATGAAACCCAGGGCAATACCATGAGCAATTGAGTAAGCAAAAGGCATAAAGATCATGGTTACAAATGCAGGTAATACTTCTGTGAAATCATTCCAGTCCAGTTTGGTAATATTAGTCATCATCATTGTACCTACAATAATCAATGCCGGAGCAGTAGCAGCACCTGGTACTATCCCAACCAATGGCCTGAAAAATAATGCCAGAAATAACAGTGCAGAAACGACTACACCAGTTAAACCTGTACGCCCACCTTCAGCAACACCGGAAGCAGATTCAACATATGTTGTAACAGTACTTGTACCAAATAATGCACCGCCGGTTGTACCGATAGCATCTGCCAATAAGACTCCGCCTGCTTTGGGAAGTTCTCCATTCTCATCAAGGTAATCAGCATGCTGGGCAACACCAACTACAGTACCGGCAGTATCAAACATATCCACAAACAGGAAAGAAAGTAATACTCCTATTGTACTTAATTGGAGTGCACCGGCAATATCCAGTTTAAATAATACAGTTGACCAGTCACTCATTTTGGGTAATGCTACTATACCATTAAATGCGGGTGTCACTCCATTAAGCCAACCTAAAACTGTAGCAGCCAGAATACCCCAGAGCAGAGCACCCTTAATTTTTCTGGCCTGTAAAATTCCTGTAATTATTAAACCGGCAATTGCTATTAAAGCTGGACCACTCGTAATATCACCAAGTTGCAGCAAGGTCGACGGATTATCAACAATAATATTGGCATTCTGCAATCCTATAAAAGCTATAAATAATCCAATACCAGCACTGATTCCTGTCTTGATGGCCATTGGAATAGAATTAACAATCATCTGCCTTATGGGCAATAGACTGAGAATGATAAAAATAATACCCTCCAAAAATACCAAACCCAATGCCACCTGCCAGCTAACACCCATCTGATTCACAACCGAAAAAGCAAAAAAAGCATTAAGACCCATTCCTGAAGCCAGCGTAAATGGGTAATTAGTAATAAATGCCATACACAGGGTTCCTAAAATAGCACCAGCTATTGTAGCAATAAATACCCCCTCAAAAGGCATTCCTGCTGCACTGAGTATATCTGGGTTTACAAAAATTATGTAAGCCATAGTCATGAAAGTAGTAAAACCAGCTATAACCTCAGTCTTCACATCAGTACCGTTTTCCTTCAGCTTAAACATTCTTTCCAACATTCCTTGTTTTCCCCCTCTTCTAATATTTTTTAGTAAGACAACATAAAATAAGCCTCAACAGGTAGATTCCCTGTTCTAACGAAGGAACCTACCCGTCCAGGCTTTTTCCCTCACGGTGTAACTCACTTTTAACACTAGTGAAGTCTGCACCACTTGGACCAGACCTATAACAGCGGAACCCTAGGTGCACTTCCCCCATAGTCAAATAGTTTACGGCTATTTGGTAGAAACTTGTGAACCATATTTTCACAAATATATGAGGCAATATATATCTTGATATTATTATACGATTTTTATCTATTTTTGTCAACCTATACTTCAGATAAGTTTGTGTCAAGCATTAGTAGGTAAATAAATAGAAACCCAATATTTATACAAATCAATTCAAACAGTGACCAGTTGCTTTATCGCTTTTACCCAGTCTTTACCACTATCAACTCCGTATAGT
>JAAYLO010000076.1 GCA_012521855.1 Halanaerobiaceae bacterium | reverse complement strand
TTGAGAATTTATGATTGATCCGGTTGCTTTCAGGATTGGACCTCTGGAGATCCGCTGGTATGCAGTTATCATCAGTACTGCATTTTTTCTGGGGGCAGTATTTTCAATCCGTGATGCAAAGAAAATGGGTATTGAAGAGGACTTTATGCTTGATCTTTTTATAAGGGTGATACCTGCGGCAATTATAGGTGCCCGTCTGTACTATGTTCTTTTTTCCTGGGATCATTACAAAGACAACCTTCTGGAGATACTGGCTTTCCGGTCAGGCGGCCTGGCAATACACGGCGGTATAATTGGCGGGCTTCTGGCAGCTTATTGTTTTATAAGAAAAAGTGAAAAATCATTTGCCCGGCTGGCCGATATTATTGCACCATACATAATTTTAGGACAGGCTATGGGAAGGTGGGGCAATTTTATAAATCAGGAGGCTTACGGGGGAGTTGTCAGCAAGGAATTTATCAGCAAATTTCCGGACTTTATCGAAAAACAGATGTATATCAATGGAAATTACCATCACCCCGCATTCCTCTATGAATCTCTGTGGAATTTCCTTATCTTTATTGTTTTGATTTCTCTTAAGCAGAAAAAATTCCTGAAGGAAGGAGACCTTTTTTTAATTTATCTGATTGGTTATTCCCTGGGGAGATTTGTAATCGAAGGAATGAGGACAGACAGCTTGATGCTGGGATCTTTCAGGATAGCACAGATTGTGAGCCTTATTTTGATTGCGGGATGCACGGTTTTGATCTGGCAAAGACATAGAAAAAGGGCAGGATGAAAAAGAAAGCGGAAACTGCCCTTCATTGACATTTGTGCATACAGTGTGCTAAACTAATATTGTTATATATTGTATATATAGTATTATATCTCAATAATTTCTACATAATATATCTTGTTCTGTTAATATAATAAGGTGGTGCTAAAATATGAATTCAAAGTACTTATTTGCATCTGAGTCTGTTACAGAGGGTCATCCTGACAAGGTGGCAGATCAGATTTCTGATGCTGTACTGGATGCTATACTGGAAAAAGACCCTGATGCCCGTGTTGCCTGTGAAACCCTTGTTACTACCGGTTTAGTCCTGATTTCTGGTGAGATTACGACTGAATGTTATGTTGATCTTACTGAGATAGCCAGAAATACTGTAAGGTCCATAGGTTATAACCGGGCAAAATACGGCTTTGACGGAGATACCTGTGCCGTATTGACCTCCATTGACGAGCAATCTGCTGATATTGCTATGGGTGTTGAGAAAGCACTGGAAGTAAAAGAGGGGATTGATAGTGATCAATTGGGAGCCGGTGATCAGGGCATTATGTTTGGTTTTGCCTGTAATGAAACACCGGAACTGATGCCATTACCAATTACACTGGCCCATAAACTGGCACAAAGGCTGGCAGAGACCCGTAAAAAGAAAATACTGCCCTATTTACGGCCTGATGGTAAGAGCCAGGTAACTATTGAGTACGAAGATGGTAAACCGGTACGGATTGATACCGTCCTTATTTCAGCACAACATCATCCTGATATTACACAGGAGGAACTCAGGGAAGATATCATAAATAATGTAATAAAGCCGGTCATACCGGAGGATATGTTTGTTGATACAAAGATACTGGTAAATCCCACCGGGCGTTTTGTTATTGGCGGTCCACAGGGGGATACAGGCCTTACAGGACGCAAGATCATTGCAGATACCTATGGCGGTTATGCCCGTCATGGCGGCGGAGCTTTTTCCGGTAAAGACCCCACAAAGGTAGATAGATCCGCAGCATATGCAGCCAGATATGTTGCCAAGAACATAGTGGCAGCAGGGCTTGCTGATAAATGTGAAGTCCAGCTTGCTTATGCAATAGGGGTAGCCCGTCCTGTTTCCATAATGGTCGATACATTTGGAACGGGCAGGATTGCAGAATCAAAGATAGTGGAATTGATAAGGGAAAATTTTGACCTGCGTCCTGCACAGATAATCAAAGAGCTTGACCTTAAGAGGCCCATATATTTCCAGGTCGCTAAATACGGGCATTTTGGAAGAAATGATCTGGATCTCCCCTGGGAACGTACTGATAAGGCTGAAGTCCTGAAAAGAGAAATAAGCCTTTCCTGAGGTGAGCAATATTGATTGGAGAAAAACGCAATATTTTTCTTGATGCCAGTACAATATTCAAGGGTTTGAAAATTGCCATAACCCTCAGTTTGCTCTTTTCAGCTGTTTTGATATTGATGACATTTGAGCCTGAAACATTAATTTATGCTTTAAATAGTTTAAGCCCGGTTATTATTCTGGAAATATTGGTATTACTATTAATCAATTTTGTTGCTGCAGGACTTGAATTTACAATTACTGTCAGTCTGATTGGCCATCATATAAGTATTCTTGACGGGGTAAAGCTGTATCTGGCAGGGGCCTTTATATCAAATGTAACACCTATGGCTACCGGCGGAGGCCCTTTTCAGATTTATTTTCTGCACAAACGGGGTATCCCTATTGGCCAATCCACAATGGTTATTTTGACCAAGTTCCTTTTACGTTTAATATTTTTTACTTTTTTCAGCATCATTTTTTTCATATTCTTCAATAAGTTGATATCTCCAGGGGTATTGCCCCGTTCAGTTTTTTATCTCGGGATTGGTGCCGGATTTCTTATAGCTATTTCATTAATTCTTTTCAGTATTGTCCCTGCTATTTCTGATAAACTGCTCAATTTTTTATTCAAAATCGAGAAACTTAGAAAGTTTATCAGGAAAAATTATAAGATTAAAAAATTTGTAGTTAAGGGCAGAAAGGAATTAAGGGAGTTTCATAAGTCCATGAAACTGCTTACTGAAAACAAAGGGAAACTGGCACTGGCAGCACTGACTACAATACTGTACTGGTCTTCACTATATATGATTATTCCAGTTATTTTAAGGGGACTTGGCTATGAGCCGAATTACCTGCGGGCTTATGTCATGCAGACTATTTTAAATATGGTTATCCCCTATTTTCCTACACCGGGTGCAAGCGGAGTTGCGGAACTGGGTTTTGCCTCCATATTTGTTTCTTTTATACCAAGGGGAATCATCGGGATAGTAACATTTTTCTGGCGTTTTGTTACCTTTTATTTAATACTGATTATCGGTAGTATCTTTGTAGTTCGGGAAATGGGTTGGAAGAGGAGAAAAGCTGATGGCTGATTATGTGAAAGTCCTTGTGGATATTCCAGTCCAGCAGCTGGACCAGAGTTATGATTATAGAATTCCTCTTAAACTTAAGGGATTATTGAAAATAGGACATCTGGTACGTGTCCCTTTCGGAAGAAGAAAGGCAGCTGGTTTTATTATCGGTTTTTCTGATCAGCCTGAAGTAAAAGAAGAACTGGTAAAAGAAATCAGTGATCTGCTCTATACAGAAGCTTTTTTTGATGAAGAGCTTCTGGAATTATTCCAGTGGATGGCAGCATATTATAAGGCAAATCTGATTAATGTAATAAGGACAGCTGTTCCTTCAGGGGTTATCTCCGGTAAGATAAAGAAAAAAATGATCAGGTATGTCCAGTTGAAATGCTCTGTAAAGGAAGCACAGGATTTTATTGAAAGGGAAGGGAAGAGATCGTACAAACAGGCAGAAGTATTGAAACTGCTCCTCAACAAAAAGGGCCTTTATACTGTTTCAGAGCTGGCAGAAATGGCCGGTACAGGGCGGGATGCTATAGAGAGACTGGTCAGCAAGAATATACTGGAATATATTGAGAAGGCTGAGAGAAGGCGTCCTTTTCTGGAAAGAGATAATAAGTATGAAAAAGCACTGATACCGACAGATTTACAACAGAGGGTAATAAACAGGATCAATGAACAAATAGAAAAAAAAGAGTATGGTGTTTT